>NZ_JBLWEX010000187.1:0-14121 GCF_048323875.1 Yersinia sp. LJYL362 | reverse complement strand
ATATGTCATGGGGGATTAATCTAGGTGACAGGCTTAAACCCACGGGCACTCGCAATCTCACCCATGACATCCCGATGATCAGTCGGGGATCATCGATCCTATGAGGAAAGAGATCAAGATATAAGGGGCACTCCGGCGACTTACGTCGCTACGACCCCAACGGCACGCTTCCCCTTCATTCTGATTTCTGGCGAGAAATATTATCAATCACACTACAGGCATGGCTGCCAGTGGGATGATGGCGCCGCGATACTGAATGACGGTGCTGGCGGTTAAATGCCCACGCACTGCGGCGTCATGTGCGCTACCACCGGTTAGGCGAACAGCCAAATAACCGGCACTGAAGGAGTCCCCAGCCGCGGTGGTATCGACCACTTTTTCTTTCGGCAGTTTAACTGCTGGCACATCATACTGGTGAGCCTCAAAGCCCTCTTTCACCCAGACGATGCAGGAATCTGCGCCGCGCTTAATAATAATTTCGCTTACACCTAAATTCTGTGTGCGTTCAATGACCTGCTCCAGTGGCTTCTCGCCCCACAGCATGTCTTCATCATCCAGTGTCAGGAAGGCGATATCCGTGCAAGCCAACATGTCGCGGTAGGCTTGTTGCGTCTCTTCCTTGCTCTGCCACAGGCGAGGGCGGTAGTTATTATCAAAGATAACTTTGCCACCGTTAGCACGGCAGGCACGCAGCAATTTCAGTAAGCGCTGGCGGGAAGCACTGTTGAGAATTGCCAGGCTGATACCACTAAGATACAGATAATCAAACTTTTCCAGACGTTGGCAGATTTCGTCTGCCGCCGGGCTGGTGAGCCAGAAACGTGCGGCAGCATCATTGCGCCAATAATAGAAGGTGCGCTCACCGGTGCTGTCTGTCTCGATAAAGTACAGCCCTGGCAATTTATCATCCATACGCTGAATGAGGTCGGTATGAATGTTTTCCTGCTGCCAGGCTGCCAACATCTCGTTACTGAAGCTATCAGTACCCAGCGCCGTGACGTAATGGACATTCAAGTCTTGCTTTGACACCTGACGGGCAACATATACCGCCGTATTCAGCGTATCACCGCCAAAGCCCCGGCTAAGGTCGGTACCTTTTTGTGACAGTTCAATCATGCATTCGCCGATAACGGCAATATTTTTGCTGGTCATGGAAAGCTGGCCTGTGAGTCGATAATGGAAATAAGGTTAGTCTCACTGCTGGCTTGGTTAGAGTCAATAGTATTAAAACGACGTTTTAAATTTTTTATGACATAGGTCGGGAAACTGACAAGTTTCCCACGCTTCTGAACACAATTATGATGACTTTCGCAGGTCGGTCACGCTGTGGCCGCCAATTCCCCAGTTATCGGTATCCACTTCATCAATCACGACTACGGTCGTCGCCGGGTTTTTACCCAGAGTATCGACTAACAGTTGGGTCACTCCGGCGATCAGCTGTTTTTTCTGCTCCGCCGTCGCGCCTTCGCGCGTAATTTTAATATTGACATAAGGCATGTTCATCTCCAGTAATACTTACTGATGGCATCATTGAGTTAAGTAATATAGATGGCTTAAATGTGCCGCGCCAGCCCATTTAGGTCTGTAATCTGGCTGGAAATAATAATCTGTCATGCTGCGATATAAAGTTCTGTTCGCCCGAGTCGATAACATCTCCAGAAGGAAAACTGTTTATCACAGGGTGGCTCAAACTGACGGCGATACCTATTGCCTTGACGGTCTGGTGCCCTAAAACATGGCGACTAAACTGATGATGACCAATAAAGTATCAGGTTTACTTGCGCCATCCTTTGCCGCCATTGATCGTAATAAAGGACAGAGCTTCTGGCGGCAATGTCAGCGTCGGTACACTTTTCAACCTATCTATCGTACCTCCGGTGCGCTGCTGGCTATCGAGCTGCTTACGGCAGTTTTTCACCCCTCATCACCGGATACTCGTCTGAATCCGGAAGATTACTTCAGTGCAATCAGTATCAGCGCCCGTTTGAATGTGGTGCTGGAGCAGTTGAATATGGTTAAACAGTGGCATGCAATATTTGTGCATCACTCGGTGTTAGTCTCGATTAACATTGATGGTCAGGCTCTGATGGCGATGCAGGACGACTTGCAGGCTAAGGTGTTAATCGATGCCATGCCTTACATTCGCTTTGAATTGCTCGAGCATGTCGATACCTCTCTTGATACCCCCTTTGCACGTATTGCTGAAGCAGACCGCCTATGGCTGGATGACTTCGGTAGCGGGCTGGCAAATTTCACTTCATTTATTAGCTGGCGCTATGAGTACATCAAAGTCGCCAGAGACCTGTTTATCGTGCTGCAAGAAAGTGATGTCGGAAACCAACTGTTTTTCAAATTGGTGACTCTCATGGCTAGCTATAGCAAAGGCGTGATTGTTGAAGGGGTGGAAACCTCACAAGAATGGGCAATGGTGCAGCAGTCTGATGCCGTTGCCGCACAAGGCTATTATCTCTCTCGACCTACGTCATTTGATCGTTTACAGACCCTCCCTATGCTGTTTTGCGGCTAATGTTTTTGGGTCAATAAATCAGCAGCTCTTTCCTCCATCTCGCCCTGTTGCTTCATTCTCGACTATGGTTAAAGTACTTTTACGTTCTTAACATCATGAGTACTGGCATGGAGCTGTTATGACCAAAACTGGAAAAGTGCTGACAGGCATAGTCGGGGTTATTCTGCTGTTACTGATAGCAGCCATCGTGTTTATTAAGACTTTCGACTGGAATCGTCTAAAGCCAACTATCAATGAGAAAGTCTCGACCGAGCTGCAACGGCCTTTCGCTATTCGCGGCAATCTGGGTGTGGACTGGTCACGCAAAGGTGATGAGCCAGGCTGGCGCGGTTGGGTGCCATGGCCGCATATCCACGCTGAGGATTTGGTGCTGGGCAACCCGTCCGATTTAGCCGACGATAACGCCGCTGGTAAGAACAATACCGCCGAAGGAGAAACAGAATCTACCGCATTCCCTACTGGCGAGATGGTCACCCTGAAACGGGTTGATGCCAGTATTGCTCCGTTGGCGTTGCTGGCGAAAGAAGTCTGGATACCGCGCATCTGGCTGACCCAACCGGATGCCACCCTGCTACGGCTGGCGGATGGTAAGAATAACTGGACATTTAACCTGGCGAATAGCCCGACCGGGGATAAGAGTAGCGCGTCTGATTGGTCGGTAAATATTGATGATATTGTGTTTGATCGCGGCCAGATAAACCTGAAAGATGCGGTGCTAAAAGCAGACTTGCAGGCGGTGATTGACCCACTGGGTAAGCCGCTGCCATTTGCTGAGGTGACTGGTGCCCGTAACGAGAAAAAAGCTACTGAAAAAACGCAGAACAACGCCCCGGACTTTGTATTTGGTTGGAAGATTGACGGTAAGTATCAGGGGCAGCCTTTAACCGGCAGTGGCAAAATCGGTGGGATGTTGTCGATGAGGGATGCCAGCATTCCCTTCCCATTACAGGCAGATGTCCGCTCTGGTTCCACTCGGGTGGCGGTAGCGGGTACATTAACCGATCCTGCCAATTTGGCAGGGCTGGATCTGCAATTGAAATTCTCCGGTGCCAGTTTGGATAACCTCTATCCGCTGATTGGTGTGTTATTGCCGGCTACTCCCCCATTTAATACCGATGGTCGCTTAATTGCGAGCCTCAAACAGGCTGGTGGGGCAGTTTATCGTTATGAAAACTTTAATGGCAAAATCGGCGATAGCGATATTCATGGTGACCTGACTTACACCAATAGCCAGCCGCGCCCGAAATTAGTCGGCAACATGTCGTCAGATAAATTACGTTTTGCTGATTTGGCTCCTTTAATTGGGGCTGACTCCAATCAGGAAAAAGCCAATCGTGGCGAGCGCAGCCGACAACCGAGCAATAAGGTGCTGCCGACTGAAAAATTTGATACCAAAAGCTGGGGAGTGATGGATGCAGATGTTACCTATGCGGCTAAACGTATAGATCGGGATAAATCATTACCGCTGACCGACCTCTCCACTCACGTGGTGCTGAATAACGGTGAGTTGCTGCTCGACCCGCTGCGATTTGGCATGGCCAGGGGAAATCTCAATGCAACTCTGCGCCTGAATGGCAACAAAGACCCGATGCAGGGTAAAGTTGATTTGCATGCCCGTCGCCTACAACTGAAAGAGCTGTTGCCACAGGTACAGGCAATGCGCAACAGCTTGGGACAGTTGAATGGCGATGCATCATTTACTGCTACCGGTAACTCAGTTGCTGCGCTGTTGGCAACCAGTAATGGTAACCTGCGCTTGTTACTGAATCAGGGGCTTATCAGCCGCAGCTTAATGGAATTACTCGGCCTGAATGTGGGTAACTATCTGGTGGCGAAGCTGTTTGGCGATGATGAGGTCAAAATTAACTGCGCAGTGGCGGATATTCAGTTACGCAATGGCCTGGCGACACCACGCTTATTTGTTATTGATACTGAAAATGCCATTATCAATATTACCGGTAATATCAATTTTGCTACCGAACGGCTGGATTTATCTATTGATCCGGAAAGCAAAGGGCTGCGAATTCTGACTCTACGTTCTCCGCTGTATGTGAAAGGCACATTTAAACAGCCTGATGCCGGGGTCAAAGCCGGGCCTTTACTGGCCCGCGGTGCGGTTGCTGCGGTATTAGGTGTGGCACTCACACCTGCCGCTGCATTGCTGGCACTGATTTCCCCAAGTGAAGCGGAAGAAAATCAGTGCACGCCGCTGCTGCAAAAAATGAAGCAGAAAAAATAACGGGTTAATGTATCGGTGGTTGGGGGAGCAGTTGGCAACTGTGGTCTTGCAACTCTTCCACCGATGCACGATGCAACTTTGTCAGACTCGCTTTGCTGGCGAGCAGTAAGAATTGCCCATCCGGTAATGCTGTCATGGCTAAACCATAATGCCCCATTTCATCTTTCGCGCCCGGTACTTCGCTTGCTAACAAACGAAACGCCCCTGATTGTTGCAACTCTGCTGCCGTAGTGCGCCGAACTAAATAATCGTGTCCCAATAAACCGCCGGGTAAGGGCTGCCATTGCTGACGGAAATCAGTTTCCTGTGCTGCCAGAGCCGTTTTGACTGCTGGCTTTAGACACGAAATATGAATGTGTAGTTGATCCTGACTGCGGCCATATTTTGAATTGATAGCTAG
This sequence comes from Yersinia sp. LJYL362, assembly GCF_048323875.1. Taxonomy (NCBI): domain Bacteria; kingdom Pseudomonadati; phylum Pseudomonadota; class Gammaproteobacteria; order Enterobacterales; family Yersiniaceae; genus Yersinia; species Yersinia sp. LJYL362. The sequence goes on along the minus strand of NZ_JBLWEX010000187.1, from coordinate 8,955 downwards.
CGAGATATCCGCGTCATCAATGGGCACACCATATTTATCCGCCATAAAGTGGCGAGCTTGCCAGGCATCAAAGAAATAGTTGGGACTGCTGGCGGCTAATAACTGTGGGCTTTCTATGCCGCTGATTTTGGCGGTCGGCATTAATAAATACTGTAATGGCCCATTCTTATCTTTAAACACCACGAAACCCGCTTGTGTATCGACCTCAACACAGGGTTGCGGGTTATGTTCCTGTTCCATATGCGGAACACACTGCTGGCTAACAATTTTCCACAGCGCATCGGCGTGGCTAAAGCGAAATTGATAGACCAGCAAAGCCGCTAGCATGACAACGGCGAGTAGTATCAGTAATTTTATCTTGCGAGACATGGGTGATCCTCCATGATCAGGGGTTACTCTGCGGTGTTATTGCCGCTTGTCTGGGGCAATGTTCCGTCCTCGGCGTAGCGAGCGGTGGCTATCCAGGCGGCACAAAATAAGGTTAAGCGAGCGAAAAAGTAGAAAAAGGCCATTAAGCCGATGACTGAACCAAAAGCCGCTCCCGATGGAGAGCTGGCAAGGCGCGGCAGCATCATGGTCATGATGAATTTGATGATTTCAAAACCGATTGCGGCAATCAGGGTGCCGCGCAACAGTGCTTTTTTCTTCGGCTTATGTCGTGGCAGAATCCAGAAGATCCATAAAAATAATAGATAATTAGCGGCAATAGAGATTGATAAGGCAATGAGTGTCATGACTGGCCGCAACCACTCGATCCCCCCTAACCCTAATGCATCAACAATTGCAGATTGCGCCGCACCGGCGATAGACGTCAGCGACAGGGTAATGATTAGCGCAATAACTAGCCCAGTGAGCGAAACAAAATCACGCGCATAGCGGTAATAGAATTTTTCCTGATCCTGCGGATTGCGCTCCCAAACATCTCGTGACTGAGCGCGAATGGCTTCGCGCAGATTTCCCATCCAACTTATCCCAGAATAAAGTGCAATCGCCAAACCGGTTAATCCCACGGTCGTACGCTGTTGGATAGCGGTATTTACGGTGTTCTTAAGTGTGGCTGCCAAACTTGGGTCACTGATGGTATTAACAATTTTGTTAATTAATTCAGCCAATAAGTCAGGATTGGATGCCAGCACAAAACCCACGGCGGCAAAAGAAACCATCAAAATAGGAATAAGTGACAAAAATGAAAAATAAGTAATAGCGGCCCCAAACTGGCTGCCTAACCGATCATTGAAACGGTCTGTTGCACGGATAATATGGGCGACTGCCGGGTAAGCTTTCACACGTTCACTTATCCGTGTCATAAAGGAAATCGCTTTTTTGCCAGTTTCAATCCCAGCAGCCAGCGGGGCTGGGTTGTCTCGTGGTGCGTTCGGCATAATTCTCCTCGAATACAGTTATCCATGCCTTATGCAGATGATTCTTCTACAAAATATGACATAAAACAGCGGCTAATCTGTTGATAATAGCAGAGTCGAGGTCTATCACAACCGTAGTGGGTAAATTCCAGCATTTTGGCATACTGAAATTAACGTCAGTTATCTTTTCAATTCAACCGTTTTAAACGACTGATTCAGGTCTCTATTTATATTTTGTAGGAAATGGACTACATATTTTGGCATGTAGTCCCATATTAAAAATATTTCTTATCGCATATATTCCCAATAGGGTGGGTTATTTATTTCCTTTAAATTAAACCTGACAAATAAATATAAATATTACAGATAAAACAAGACCTAATAAATAAAGTTAAAAACTTTTTCTATTTGAATTTGTTATAAAACCAGGTTGTCAACATGAATATAAATAATATAGCGCGCTTACCTTGTTTTCGTAAAACGTTGCTGGCCAGTTTACTGGTGCCGCTGCTAACCCCACTTTATAGTTGGGCGGCACAGACAGTGAGTGTCACTGATGGTAATTCTGTTGCGATTTTAGGTGAATATGGCACCGATGGTGACAACCTGTCTCCGGTCAGCGTGCAAGGTTCTACCAGCGAGGTAACTGGCGACTCAGATGTCGCTATCACTACCACGGGGCGCGGTGCAAATGGTGCCAATGTGACTAATGGTGGCACTCTGACACTGAATGGATCGGCTATCAAGACTGATGGTGTCGTGGCATTTGGTATCAGCAATAATAAAGGCACCGTGAACTTACAGGGGGGGACGGTGACGACGACTGGCTCCACCGCTTATGGTGTTGCTTCGACGGGTCTGGGGAGCAGTGCGGATATTAATGGTACTGTGATCTCCACCAGTGGCTCATCGGCTTACGGTATTTCGGGGGCCGGTGGTGCTAAATTAACAGTCAATAATACGACTATCAATTCCAGTGGTGGTGGTAGTTACGGTATTTACTTGAGTGATATTGGCAGTGCGTTAAGTGGGGCGAATAACACCATAAATAATACCAGCAGTGCCAGTGGCACCGGGGTTTATATTGGGAATGGCGGTATAAATGCCACCTTAGATAACACCACAATTAATATGACCAACAGCTACGCCGGGGTGAGTGTTGGCCGGGATTCGACTATTACCATGGATGGCTTGACGGCTACGGGTAATATGAATCAGGTTTTTGATATTACCGGTTCGGCTACAGTCAGCAATGCTAATATTGATTTGGCTTCTGGCGCAGTGTTACGTGCTATGGGTAGCAGTTCGACCAATAAAGCAGTCATTATATTAAATAATATCAATGCGATATCTCATAGCGGCAACGCGACGATGGTTAACGTTAATATGAATGCTGACGTCACGATCAATGGCGGTTCCTACCATTCCAAAGGCACTTATGCCATGGGAATTTGGGTACCGGATACGACGTCATCGGTGAAGGTAAATAATGCCGAGTTCATTACCGAAGGGGATGGTGCCACCGCTATAGAGAACCGGGGCACAGCAACCGTCGATAGTACAGTCGTGAGAACAAGCGGCAATAGCTCTCACGGCATTTACTCAGAATCAATTTTTAATGCCACCAATATGAGCATCTCCACAGCGGGTGTTGGCAGTATTGGTGCTACTGCTGCGCGTGGTGGAAATCTGAATCTGGCTGGGGCGACGATTAACACCACCGGTGCTTCAGGCATGGTGCTCGGCACCTTTATCGGTTCATCTATCAATGCTAAAAATATCACCGCGACCTCAACCGGTGCCAGTGCTTATGCTTTGTGGACTCAAACCAGCAGCTCTATTGCGCTAAAAGACAGCCAAATTACGACCAGTGGTGTGAATGCGGGTGGAATTTATGCCGCAGGCTCGAATGCGGTTTATAGCCAGGTTATGTTGGATAACTCTCAGATAGTCAGTGAGAACGGTGCTGGTGTTCGTGCATATGGTGCCAATATCAATATTGACGTGAACAATGGTTCACAGTTAATCGGCGGCAATGGGTTGCTGGTCAACGCCAGTACTAACGTCGGAACGGTAGCTTCTCCGCTCAATATTATCAGTAACGTCAATCTTAATGCTGACAACTATTCGGTGCTGGTGGGTGACCTTCAGGCGGAAGAGCATAATAATGTTAGCTTAACACTGAAGAATAATTCGGTCTGGACGGGTGCAGCATATAACGCCAAAAGTGTTGATGTTGATAGCAGCAGTGTGTGGAATTTGACCGGTGATGCCGATGTTGAGTCGATGCACATTTTGGGTCAGATGAACTTTATCCCAAGCGGCAGTAACCCAAATGCACGCGCGTTAGGTAACAGTTTTAGTACCTTAACCATTAATAGCAATCTCACTGGCACGGGTAGTTTTGTTTTCAATGCACAATTAGGCGATGACAGTTCACCGGCAGATAGATTACATGTGATAGGGAATGTCACTGGTGATCATTATGTTCAGGTGATTAATCAAGGTGGGCTGGGGGCACTAACTACCGGCGCCGGAATCAACCTTATTACCGTTGATGGTGATACCCACTCCGGGCAATTCACCACCAGCAACGCGGTTGTTGCTGGGGCATATCAGTATTTCTTATATAAGATAGATGAACATAGCTGGAATTTGCAGTCCAATCTGGCGCCTGTTGGCCCGACAGATCCGGGGACAGGTATTGGTGTTGACCCTGCGCCTGTGGCACCACAACCACCTGAAACGGCTTATCGCAGTGAAGTGCCGGGATATATTGCCGCGCCGTGGTTAAATGCATTCTATGGTTTTACCACTTTAGGCAGTTTGCACGAACGCCGTGGTTCAGCTGAAGGTGCGGCCAATGGTTTTAATCAGGATTCCTGGGGCCGAATTAGCGGGCAGCATAATAAGTTTGATGCGGGCCGTTTTAGCTATGACTCAGATATCTGGTTCGCTCAATTGGGTCATGATTTCTATCAAGCTGAAAACTCTGCCGGAACACAGGCGACAGTGGGCGTGATGATAACGCTGGGTAAACAGGAAACTGACACGCAAGATAAGGCGCGGGCTGTGCGTCCGGAGCTATCAGTAAATACGGGTAAGATTAAGACTGATGCTTATGGTCTGGGCGGTTATTACACCTTAATGACGCCACAAGGTGGCTATATTGACCTCGTTGGCCAAGGGACGTTATACCGCAATAATTATCAGAGCCAACATGATGCCAAACAGAATGGTTATGGTGCGGCGCTATCTGCCGAAGTGGGTCAGGCGTTCCCTATTGCAGGAAGTTGGAAAGTGGAGCCCCAGGGGCAACTGAAATACCAATATCTGAATCTGAACAGTTTCAGTGACGAGATTTCAGGAGTAAGCGGTACTTCTTACTCTGTCGGGCAGGCCCGCGCTGGGATGCGTGTCTTTAGTGAGGCAACCAAACAGCAAGCCATCAAACCTTATTTATCTGCTGATGTGGTGTATCAGTTAGGTAAAAACCCGCAGGTCACTATTGATACGGCAAGTCTGCGCCCTGAATTCAGTAAAACTTATTGGCAGGGCGGTGCTGGCGTGACTGCTAAAGTGAATAGTAGTGTTGATATTTATGCAGATGCTAAATACCAGCGCGCTTTTAACGGTAAAATGGACGGCTATGCGGGTAATGTTGGTGTGAAGATTAGCTTCTAATTCACCATGTTACAGTATGATTTTCAGGCCAGGGCTTAGCTCTGGCCTGATTTTTTTAGCGATCACAATGAATAAGAATTTTCCCTTGAGAAGAGTTCTGACTCATAACACTCAATGCAGCGGGTAACTCATTGAGAGGGAATATCCCTGCGATTCTTGAACTGGCAATACCATCACGAATGAGCGGGAATATTTCATTTAGCTTTGCTGCCAGTGCATCACGGCCTGCGGTATGAACCCATTGACGTAAGTGGAAGTAACTAAAGCGAATATCAGGCCGATATTGCCAAAATGAGGCGGGAATTGGGTCACCGGACAGCAGTCCGTAAGAAATAAATTTCCCACCTTGCCGTACCATTCCTGCCAGCTTCATTGCGGTTTTACCGCCAACACAATCGAGCACGGCATCAGCATCCCCGATTAGTGGTAATGGATTGCTATAAGTCGTATTGCCCGTATCCGGTAATATCAGTAACTCATCAGGTTCAGTATTATCAACAACATTTTCAGCCCCGGCGTGGCGAACAATCGCGGTAACCGTTAGGCCCAACTGTTTTGCCATTCGGATCAGCATCAAACCAATCGTTGAGTTCGCTGCGCTGACCACTATCTTCATTCCAGGGGCTGCGGCGAGGGCTTCTGTTAGCATCAACCAGGCCGTCATCGGGTTAACATAGCAGGTGGCGGCTTGCTCATCAGTGAGCCAGTCGGGAACGGCAAAGCACCAGTTCGCATCACAATGCTTATATTGCTGCCATGCACCGGCACTCCCCAGTGGGAGGACGCGTTGACCCACCAATTCGCTGCCAGCTTCTACTATGCCAACTCCTTCAAAGCCGGGCACGAAGGGTAATGGGGTTCGTGAGGAATATGCACCAGAAATAGTAATCAGATCTGAGGGATTGATTGTGCTGAACTGCATTTTTACCCGCAACTCACCAACCTTAAGCAGAGCGGGGGCATAAGATTCAAGTTGAACAGACTCGATGGCCGGGCCAAAGTGGCGCACAACCGCCCGCAAATGACTTTTTCCTGTCGTAAATTCCATAGATACCTCAATATCTTATGCGTGCTCAATCATCATCACGGCAGTGGTGTCCATGGTCAGTGCTTCAAAGATATGTTCTACATCTGCGGAATAGCTCATGTAATCGCCGCTATTTAATTCAACCGTCTGCTCAACAGGCCCAACTCTGGCTTTGCCTGAACCAATAATGACATGTTCAATTGTGCCGGGCATATGCGCTCGGGAACGCCTTGGTTCACCAGGCTGAACGTTAATTCGATAGATATCACGCTGCACCCCGGCGGGACAGGCAGCCAGTAACGTAGCGGTGTAATTCGCTTGTTCAGAAACTGCGGGAATTCCTTCATGCGCTCTGATCACCTGAACATGCAAGCGGGGCTGGGCGATGAGCCGACTGACGGGGACATCCAACGCCATTGCCAGCGACCAGAGCGTTTCCAGACTGGGATTACCGGCTCCGCCTTCCAATTGCGATAATGTTGATTTCGCGATACCGGCGCGTTTGGCTAATTCCGTTACCGTCAACCCCAACTTCTCACGTTCCCGCCGGATAGAGGCAGAAAGCAAGCCAATAGGGGTTGCGGCATGGTCTGAATTATCGAGCACAGAATCAGTCATTGTTCACCATATCATTCGTTTGTTCATCTTGACGAACAACTGAATGTCGTTCACCATAATAGTCACTTGTTCATTTTAATGTGTTTTTGATTGAGTGCCAAGTACTCAATACCAAAGCATTCAGGCAGCTATTGTGGAGAAAAACGATGAAAATAAAAACGCGTGGCGTAGTGGAGATGATTGCCGCCATGCTTATCTCCGGTACGGTGGGCTGGCCGGTTATTGCATCAGGACAACCCGCCGTGACCGTTGTGTTCTGGCGTTGTGTGTTTGGTGCATTCGCGATGTTTATTGCCTGCGTTATGCTGGGTTTGCTTAAACGTGGTGTGCTCACTCGACAGCACATTGCCATCGCTATTATCGGCGGCATTACGCTGGTATTGAACTGGGTTTTACTGTTTGGCGCGTACTCTTATGCTTCTATTTCGGTCGCGACGGTAACTTATCATACTCAGCCCTTTATGTTGGTCGGGCTAGGTGTGCTGTTTTTTGGTGAGAAATTAACGGCGAATGTATTGGGTTGGTTGCTGGTCGCTTTTGGTGGAATGCTGTTTATTATTATTGGACAGCAAGGCGCTATCACCTTAGGTTCCGACTACCTCATTGGTGTAGTAATGGCACTAGGGGCGGCATTTATGTATGCGGTCACCGCAGCGATTATCAAACGCCTAAAAGGCCTACCGCCGCATCTGATAGTGCTGATTCAGTTGTTGGTTGGCGCTATTTTGCTGGCCCCCTTTGTGAGGTGGTCGGATTTTCCGCTTCCAGGCAGCACGTGGGGATTACTGCTCATAATCGGCGTTATTCATACCGGATTGATGTCTTCACTATTATATGGCGCGATTCAGAAGATCCCGACCAGCCTGGTTGGCGCGCTCTCTTTTATCTATCCGGTGGTGGCGATTTTTGTCGACTGGCTGGTATTTGGTCACCGGCTAAGTGTTATGCAAATGGTGGGTGCCAGTGCAATCCTGCTGGCTGCGGCGGGTATGAATTTTGGCTGGAAACTCGCGGGAAATCGCCTGCGCGAAAGTAAAAAATATTCTTGAAGGTCGAATGCAAAGCAATAAAAAGGCTATAAACCGGACGATTTATAGCCTTTAAGTTCGAGCAAAAGAGCTTAGCGCATGGTAACAAATTCTTCGGCGGCAGTCGGGTGGATAGCAACCGTATTATCGAAATCTTTCTTGGTTGCGCCCATCTTCACGGCGACAGCGAACCCTTGTAGGATTTCATCCATACCAAAACCGATACCGTGAATACCGACAATCTTCTCTTCCGGCCCAGCGCACACCAGTTTCATCCGGCATGGTTGGCGGTGCTGCGTAACAGCACTGTACATCGCGGTGAAGGACGATTTGTAGACTTTCACTTGCTCGTCGCCAAACTTCTCACGCGCTTGCGGTTCAGTCAGGCCAATAGTCCCGATGGGTGGATGGCTGAATACCACGGTTGGGATATTGCTGTAATCCAGATGCTCGTCTGGCTTGTTATTAAACAGGCGTTCAGACAGACGACGACCTGCCGCCACTGCCACCGGCGTCAATTCAACGGCACCGGTATTATCGCCAACAGCGTAGATACCTTTGACGTTAGTATTCTGGAATTTATCGACCTCGATATAGCCTTTTTCATTGGTTTTGACACCGCTGGCGGCCAGATTCAGGTTATCGGTTGCCGGTTCACGGCCGATGGCCCAAATCAGATGGTCGACAGTCACTTCTGTGCCATTTTCCAATTGCAGTGTCAGGCTGCCATCGGCATTTTTGATAACCGCTTTCGGTACTGCCTCGGTATGCAGTTTCGGCCCTTCGGTATTCATCACTTCCAACAAGGTTTCAACAATCAGCGGGTCAAAGGTACGTAGCGGTGCATGTTTGCGTACAAACAGATGCGTTTCTGTGCCTAACCCATTGAGTACACCTGCGATTTCTACCGCAATATAACCGGCACCCACTACGGCAACCCGTTTTGGCATCTCGTCCAATTCGAAGAAACCATCGGAATCAATGCCGTATTCCGCCCCTGGAATATCTGGATGACTTGGGCGACCGCCGGTGGCGATCAAGATGTGATCGGCAGTTATCTTTTCACCGTTCACTTCCACGGTATGCGCATCAACAAAACGCGCGAAACCCTTAATAACATCCACTTTGTTATTGCTTAAACCACGGTCATAAGACTGATGGATACGATCGATGTAAGCAGTACGATTGGCAATCAGCGTTTTCCAATCGAAATGATTCACTGTGGTGTCGAAACCGT
>NZ_JBLWEX010000186.1:0-14083 GCF_048323875.1 Yersinia sp. LJYL362 | reverse complement strand
CCAGCACCCTGCAAGAACCCGCAGTGAATGTCGACCTTATTCTTGATGTCGGTAACTCTCATACCTGCGGTATTTTGGTGGAAGACAGTAGCGACGAAAGTCATGGTCTGAAACAAACCTATGAATTGCAAATCCGCGATTTGAGTGAGCCGCACCACCTCTATAATGAGTTGTTTGAGAGCCGGGTTGAGTTCGCCCAAGCTAAGTTTGGCAAACAGAATTTTTCAGTAGAAAGTGGCCGTGATGATGCCTTTATCTGGCCGTCGATTACTCGAGTCGGTCATGAAGCCAGTCGTATGGCGCTGCACCGGTTGGGGACCGAAGGTTCTACCGGCATTTCCAGCCCACGCCGCTATTTGTGGGATGAAGAGACCTATACCCCCGGCTGGCGCTTTAACGAAACGCAAACGGCGCAACTACATGAACCCTTGGCCACCGCATTGCCGCTGACCCATCTGGTGAATGATGATGGCCAGCCCTTGTACAGCGTGCCAGTCGATGAGCGGCTGCCCGTATTCTCGCCACATTATAGCCGCAGCTCATTGATGACATTTATGTTATCGGAGCTACTGGCTCAAGCACTGATGCAAATAAACAGCGCAGCCCAGCGCTTGAAAATGACGCATGCCAACGCCCCGCGCCAGCTGCGGGCCATTATTCTGACTCTGCCGTCCGCCATGCCCAAACCCGAGCGGGAGATTTTCCGCCGTCGGATGAATGAAGCCATTGCTTTGGTGTGGAAATCCATGGGTTGGCATCCAGCAGATGATAATTTTATCTTTGAGCAAAAACAGATCTTTGAGCAAAAACAGGCCTCCGAACAAGTCCGCGCCAAAAGCCAGGTCTTGGTGCCGACGGTTCAGATGGAATGGGATGAAGCCACCTGTGGTCAGATGGTGTATCTGTATAACGAAACCCAGGTTAACTTTGGAGGCCGTACTGCCGCCTTTTTTGCCAGTATGGCGCGGCCAGACAAGCAACTTGACGCCGGAGAAACCGCAGGGAAAACCCTACGTATCGCCTCGATTGATATTGGTGGCGGCACCACGGATCTGGCTATTACGCAATACTGGTTGGATGATGGCATCGGTAATAATGTCAAAATCAGCCCACGGTTGTTGTTCCGTGAAGGGTTTAAAGTTGCAGGTGACGATATTTTACTGGATGTTATTCAGCTCTATATTTTGCCCGCCTTACAGGCCCGACTGAAGAAAATGGCGATTGCCAACACGGATGTGCTGATGGATAAACTGTTCGGTAATGATGGCCGAATGGACGGACAATCAGCCCTGCGTCAGCAAGCCACGTTACAAATATTTATGCCAGCAGGTCGAGCCATTCTTGAGGCTTATGAAAGCTTTGACCCACTGGATACCAACGCAGAAATCGACGCCAACTTGGGTGAGCTAATATTGCAGCCCCCAACTGCAAAGGTGTTGGAATACATAAACAGCGAAGTTCAGCGTGAGCTGGCTGCGGATGCTGGGGTATTTGATATCTTGCAGGTGCCGCTGGTATTGAAATTAAGTAAATTGCATGGCGAGTTTTTGTCTAACCGGATGAGCATTACCCAAAACCTGCGTTCGCTGTCCGAAGTGGTATCACTCTACAGTTGCGATGTGCTGTTATTGACCGGCCGCCCTTCGCGCTTCCCAGGCATTCAGGCCCTATTCCGTCACCTACAGCCGCTGCCGAATAATCGTATTCTTTCACTGGATGGATACCACACTAACGATTGGTATCCGTTTAACAAACAGGGTCGAATCGATAATCCTAAATCCACCGCGGCGGTGGGCGCGATGCTGTGTTTGCTGTCACTTGATTTACGGCTAGCCGGTTTTTACTTCAAAGCCGGTGATTTCCAGCCTTATTCGACTATCCGCTATCTGGGAATGCTCGGCAGCAACGATGCTCTGACCGATGACAATGTTTACTATCGTGATATCAATCTTGATAGTGCGGATTTTACCCTGCCATCTGACGGGCGTTTTCAGGTTAGAGGCACATTGTGCCTGGGGTTCCGCCAGCTTGATAATGACCGCTGGCCAGCATCCCCGCTCTATACTTTGTCGATTGTCGATCAAGAGTTAGCCCGTAAAGTGGCCGGAGACGGTGCCTTGTATGTCAGGTTGAAACTCGTGAAAGGTGATAAAACTGCTTTTGATAAAACTGTCTTTGATAAAACTTCCGTTGATAAAAACAGTAGCCCGGAACGTTTTGAGATAGCCGACGCGGTCCTGCAAGATGGTAGCCGTGTTCCATCGCATCATCTGCGTCTCAAGCTAAACACACTCGCCAGCAATGGCTCAGCATCAACCCATTATTGGATTGATAGTGGGAGCGTATTTAAAAAATGAAATCATTAACCAGCCGCCAGCTCAATAGCCAGTTGCAACAGGTTACCCAAGGCATTGATCAGACGATTGATTGGATTAACACCACGCGCCAACATGCCCTTCGTCTGGATATTGAAGCTGATCAACTGACCGTCAAACTGCGCCGCCAGCGTCATAAGGCACGCCATCTGTCTGAGATGTCATTAACGCCCATGAGTATTGGTTTTTTTGGGCAATCTCCTGCCGGAAAACAGCATTTGATTGCGGCGCTGATTGCCGATGAAAACGGGCAATTGGAAACCACGCTGGCAGGAAAAACACTTAACTTTTGGCAGCAAATCAAACCCGGCTACCAATCCAGTGGTCTGGTGGCTCGCTTTAGCCACCAAGTGGCTATCAATCATGACACTCACCCGGTGCAACTCTCGCTACTCAATGAAATTGAGTTGGCCAAAATAGTGGTGGGAGCCTATCTGCACGACAATCAGCAAGACGTGGTGCAGCACTCACTGAGTGAGCAATATATTACCGACCATCTCCAGCAATTGGCCATGCGCAAGCAACAGTCTGCGATTGCCGGGATAACCCCTGATGATGTGATTAGCCTTTGGGATTATCTGGTTCGCCATGACGCCCCTCGGCAAAAGAGATTGGAAGCGCATTTCTGGCCAATGGCCATTGAATTGGCACCTTATTTACGTATTGATGATCGGGCTGTTTTATTCTCGCTGCTGTGGGCCGAATCGCCACCACTGACGGAGGCTTATCGCCATTTTGCCTATACATTACAGCATTTGGATAGCGCGCCACAGTTACTGGCCCCCCTCAGTGTGTTAGTCGATGACATGTTGTTGCCCGCCAACGGCATCATGAATGTCTCAACACTCAATGATCTGAACACCCCTGCGGATAGTCAGATTCAAGTACTGCCGTTGAAAGACACTCTCGCTGGGAAATCAGTGACGTTGTCACTGGCAGAATTGACATTTTTAGCGGTAGAACTGCACATCCCATTACGGATGTCTGCCACTGAAAATCTATTCGAATCGGTAGAGTTAGTCGATTTCCCCGATTTTAGCGACGAATTCGATATCCCAACGCAGGTAGCGCATTCGCCGTATGCGCTGGCGGCGTCATTATCACGCGCCAAAAATGCCTTTCTCCTTGAGCGCTATACGGACAGGCAACAAATCAATATGCTGTTGATCTGTAATGCGGTGAGCCACCGTAGCGACGTTAAAGCTATGGGTAAATTACTGGATTATTGGATTAAACAGTCTCAGGGTGAAAATACCCAAGTGCGCTCGCGCCGTAATCCGGGTCTTATCTGGACGTTGACACCTTTCGACCAGCGTATTGTTTCTGATGGCGCAAAAGCTTCAGAGGGTGCAAAAAACCATGACGAAGCGGTACAGCGCTATGTTGGCCAGCCCGGTGACAGCAGTTGGGGTACCCTGCTGGCATTGGATACTCGCGGTATTGAGCGCATGGTGAATTATCTGTCACAAGAAATTCGCCGTGATATTAAGGCCGAACGCATTACCGAGCAGCTTAATGAACTGCAACGGGAACTGACCGAGAACATGCTGGCCAGTTGGTGTCAGCCAGCGACCCATGAATCACAACAAAAACAGCGCATTGCAGAAACATTACTGAAAGCACTGCAAACCCGGACTGGCCTGCATGGCGAGTTGCTGGAGCGATTATTACCTACGCGCGATGAGTTGCGGGCGTTGTATTTGCAACAACAAAACCGGGTTGCTGAGCTGATAACCTCGGGTGACAGTCATGATCCCTTCAGTATTGGTATTGATATTGACTTGTTCAGCGACTCGTCTTTATCATCTGAACAGCCGATGCCTACCGCGCTGCTGACTGGGGCGGATGATGACGCTGGATACGCCGCGAATGTGCACCGCTACTGGGTTAATCACCTACGGCAGCTCCCTGATAACGGACCGCTCATTGAGCTATTGGGGATCACTAAACCGACGATTGAGCTGCTGGTTGCGGAGTTAATCACCGCCAGCATCCGATTGGATGTGACCGGGCAATTGGTTAAAATACTGGCTGACAATGAGCAAGTCAGTTTGCATCGTGATTCTAAGGCTGATCGTCAAGTGTCTCGCGCTCTGACGGTGTTGGGGGATTTCGTGGCCTGGCTCGGATTCCTGCAAATCAGTGAAACTCAGCGGCCTGATAGCCGTATTAACCGAGGCTATAAAATTTTTGCTCGCATTCCTACATCAGCATCCCCCGTTGGGGCATCGCAAAGACTGACCAAATTGGCCCCCACGCCCACCAATAATACCGCATTTTATATTTATGACTGGTTGGTCGGGTTGGGTGAAATGATTATTCACAATGAAGGGTATTCCGCCAGCAGTGAAATCAGCGAACAGCATCGTGAACAGTTGGCGGCTATCTTAATATTGGTTAAACAAAACCAGCATTAATTAACCCCATGGTGAAGCAAGCTCATCACTATCACTATCGTAGCCGCCCTCCCGGTAGTCAGCGGAGGGGGGACACAGTGATTAATGCGTTAAATACCGACTATTGCGACGCTGGAAAATATTTCGCGACTAAAGCATATAAAATCGCGGCTGTTTCAATGTCAATATTGCCTTGGTAATTATCGGGCCTAAAATGCAATTGAAATGCGCGTATCAGATGTTGGTAACCATCATCATTACTGGCAATAGAAACATCGTATCCATAAGTGCTAAAGCGACTCAGTAAGTCAGTTTTAGCCGGTAACCCGTGCAGGGTAAATTGTTGAGTGAATTTTTCTTTAGTCTCTGGGTCATACCAGGCACCAATGCCGTCGTTATACAACTCTTGCCAGGGAAACTTTGGCCCAGGGTCACTCTTACGAGTTGGGGCAATATCAGAGTGAGCCACAACATTTACCGGAGAAATATCAGGATAACGTTGTAAGATATTTGCCGCCAATTGTTTTACTGCTGCAATTTGGTTTTCCGGATAAGGGGGGAAATTAAAAATGCCGTCATGTTCAGTGGCTAAATTGACAATTTCAATCCCGATAGAGGTATCATTGAGACTAGTGCGCCCCGCCCAACTGCTGACCCCTGCGTGCCATGCGCGTGCATCTTCATCTACCAGGTTAAATATCCGCAGATCATTAAAGCCAGCCTTTTTATAACTTTCATCGTTAAGGTCGGGAACTAAATAGTGAGCACTAACGTTATTACCTGTTAGGGATTTCATGGAATTCTCAAAATTCTCTGCGGTGTAGTGTAAAACTAAGAATCGCACCCGGGAATTAAATGATTTGATAGCGCGGAAATCATTATACTCAATCATATACATATTAAACTCCTTGTGATTTAAATATCATTCAATATATATCAATTAATACTATTTATTATTTTATCCATATGAGGTTAATGCCAATTTTATAATGCTCTGAGGACGACTATCCCTGGCTTACCTTTAACATATTGAATAAATGATGAATCAACAACTTTCATATTACTGTTAAGTGACGATGCATTACGCAACATTGGCCCATCAGGTGTCATGATAAAAATACCCGTGTGCGTGACATCTAATCCATTTATTTTTGTGTAAATACCAATGTAATCGCCGGTTTTTAACTGGCTAATAACGGCTTCATTAATAAGCTCTGCTGGAATATAAACAACATCGCGCTTAACCGTACCCAATGTTGGAATAAACTCATTACCATCCTTTGTTTGATTCAAAAATTTAGTCACGGTAACGGCATGAGAGCTTATTGTTGCAGTGACATCTTGCGCGTTTAATGGTTGCTGATGTGACCAATCAGTGAAGAAATGCTTTCGATTTTTATAGCTGATATCACTATTAATATAGCGAGTAGCAATAAGCTTCTGAACAAAATCTGCGGTATCTTTAGATTTACGCAACGAGTTAACATAATCAAGATAAGTAAAACAATCCAATCCTCTGAAATCAATAACTAATTTTTCAGGTTTTGTCGGTGACCCAATCAGCATATCCGCCTGATAGGGCGTACCCATAAACTTAGCAGAGACTTTATTAATAACTTCACCGGGCTGGAGGCTATCGGTTGTTTTTACTTGTGTTTCGATGATGTAAGTTATGCGGTTAGCGGTGTAATTATCAATATAAACTCTTTCGTGAGGGCTGTTTTTCGCGCTACAGCCCGCTAAAACGACAATTAAAGCCAAAGATAGCGATTTATACATAAGTCCCTTTTACGTCTTATCCAGTTATTCCATACAAGCTAGAGTTGCCACCTTACTGTTTGAAATTTAAACAAGGCATCAACAAGATTCTATTCAATGGCATTGATTCATCATGACAAGTCAGTTGTCGGACTTTTTTTGATAATGCTCCCATAATGATAATTGCCATAAAAATGCGAATAATCTTCTTTTTTCAATTAATTAAATGATTTTTTCAATTGATTAAGTAACACTCCTTTTAGCCTCATTTCGAATCACTTTGTGATCAATATTGGATTTTTGTCTTTTTTTCATCCCGTTCGCTTGTGACTTTTTGTCAATCATGTTTATCTTTTAAGGCTTACAACACTTATTGATGAGATACCCCGTGAACTATTCCACTGCCCATTTCGCTCTACTCAACGCCGCGCATATTGACGCGGTAGTCGTCGTGCGCGTGGTGGTGGTGGTCGGCAGCGCGCCGTAACGGGTACCGAATCCAGAAAGATTCCCAAACCCCGCCGGCGCCAGCCGAGCGGGGTTTCTTTTTAGCCCCACTCTGTTAGCGACCGGCCCTGATGAAGGATATAACCATGCGTTATACAGGCGCCCAATTAATAGTTCGTTTGCTGGAACAGCAAGGCATTACCACTGTTGCGGGCATTCCAGGCGGAGCCGCGCTCCCGCTGTATGATGCTCTGGGGCAAAGTCGCATTATCCGCCATGTGTTGGCGCGGCATGAGCAAGGCGCAGGCTTTATGGCTCAGGGCATGGCCCGGGCCTCGGGACAAACTGCGGTTTGTTTGGCATCCAGTGGCCCCGGCGCCACTAATTTGGTCACCGCAATCGCCGATGCCAAGCTCGATTCGATTCCACTGGTTTGCATCACCGGACAAGTCTCATCCTCAATGATTGGTACGGACGCATTCCAGGAAGTCGATACCTACGGTATATCGATCCCTATAACCAAACACAATTATCTGGTGCGTGATATCAGCGAATTGACACGAGTCATCCCAGCGGCTTTTCGCATTGCACAATCGGGTCGCCCCGGCCCGGTATGGATTGATATTCCCAAAGATGTCCAAACAGCGGAAATCGAACTTGATAACCTGCCGGAGCCAGGAGTCGCCGATAAACCGAGCCCAATTGACCCCATTGCCATGGCAAAAGTCGCGCAAATGATCAACAGCGCGGCGCGGCCAGTGCTCTATCTCGGTGGCGGAATAGTCAGTTCTGAGGCGCATCTACAGGCCATACAACTGGCCAAACAAGCCAGCTTGCCCACCACCATGACATTAATGGCATTAGGCACCATGCCGGTTGACCACCCATTATCATTAGGCATGTTAGGTATGCATGCCGCGCGATCCACCAATCTCATCATGCAACAAGCAGATTTATTGATTGTATTGGGCGCGCGATTTGATGACCGAGCTATCGGCAAAGCCGAACAGTTCTGCCCTGATGCCAGTATCATTCATATTGATATCGACCCGGCTGAACTGGGTAAAATTCGCCGGCCACATTTGGCGATGAATGCGGATATCAAGCAGGTATTAACCCACTTGCTGCCCTTGATCGAAACACAAACGCGCAGTGAATGGCGCGGCACGGTTAGCGATATGCAGCGCGAATTCCCATTCAATCAGCCCAACAGCGAAAATCCCTTGTGCCACTATGGTTTGATTCGTGCCGCCGCCGCCGCATTGGACGACGACACCATCATCACCACCGATGTCGGCCAGCATCAGATGTGGGTGGCTCAGGCCTACCCACTACACCGCCCGCGCCAATGGTTAACCTCCGGGGGGTTGGGCACCATGGGATTTGGTCTTCCCGCGGCCATTGGCGCGGCACTGGCCAAACCGCAGGCAAAAGTGGTGTGTTTTTCCGGTGATGGCAGCCTGATGATGAATATTCAAGAGATGGCGACGGCGGCCGAAGAGCAACTTAACGTTAAGATTATTTTGATGAATAACCAGTCACTCGGGTTAGTCCATCAGCAACAAGACCTGTTCTTCGGTAAGCGAATTTTTGCCGCAGACTACCCTTATCGCACTAATTTTATTCATATTGCAGAAGGGTTTGGCTTCTCGACTTGTGACCTCAATACCGCCAGTGATCCTTATAGCGCATTACATGAAGCTTTAAACCGCCCTGGCCCGGTGCTTATTCATGCTCTGATTGATGTGGATGAAAAAGTCTATCCAATGGTGCCGCCGGGTGCGGCAAATATCGATATGATTGGAGGTGAATAATATGACAAATCAACAACTAGCCCCACAACATGTCTCTTCTGCGCGCGTCACACTCTTATTAACGGTACGCAACCACCCAGGGGTTATGTCGCATATTTGTGGTTTATTCGCCCGCCGCGCCTTTAACGTTGATGGGATATTGTGTATGCCATTAGCCGGAGGTGAAGAAAGCCGTATTTGGTTACAGGTATTAGATGATCAGCGTTTGCAGCAAATGATAAGCCAACTGGAAAAACTCGAAGACGTGCTTCAGGTTTGCCGTTTTGACTCTGAAATGCCCATTTTTGATCAAGTTGAAGACTTGGTCGCCAATCAGCGCTAACCCCGCCAGTCTCATTGGCTAATACCGTCACCGCCCCACACTGCCGAAAATCAACGGCAGTGTGGGGCGAAAAAAGAGACCCAACTGACCGTATGCCGCGCCACATATTCAATTACGCAATATTAATATTAATTACGCCAGTAATAATTTTTGTAATTCAGCCAGTGAACTCACTTGATAACGCGGCGCAATATTATCATCCGCCACTGCGCCACTGGTATTAAGCCAGCAGGTATCAATACCTGCATTAATACCACCTTGAATATCCGAATGGAGGTTATCTCCCACCATCAAAATGTTCTCTTTCGCTGGGTTATTCATTAAATTAAACGCATGTTCAAATATCGCCACATCGGGTTTTGCCGCCCCAACTTGTTCTGAGATAATCAGTGGAGAAAAGACATTTTTTAGCCCGGTGCGTTCCAATCGGATAGTCTGCAATTCGGTAAAACCATTAGTAATGATGCCCATATTCACTTTACCACTCAAGGCATCGACTAACTCACGCGCGCCCGGTAACAGTGAACAGATATCGGCCATGGCAATTAAAAACTCACTGTTCAAGCGAGTTGCCGTCACACCCAGTTTTTCAGCCCACATTTCAAAACGCGTGCTTTGCAATTCGGCTGCCGATATCTTGCCGTCTTGATAATCAACCCAGAGCGGCTTGTTAACCAACTGATAATGGTCGAAATCTTGGACGGAGAAATCTACATTAAAGCGCGAGAACATCAGCTTTAACCCTTGATAAGCATCAAAGTGGAATAGAGTTTCATCCGCATCGAACAGTATCCATTGGTATTTCATGACGATTGTCTCTCTGACTTTGGCATTATTAGGCGCGTTATGGTAGCGAGTATTGTGGCCCAGCTCAAGCCAGGCGTAGTTTATACTCGTTATACTTCAAGATGCGTGCGCGTTGGCAATACTCATAGCAACAGCGCAGCGGATATATCGCGGTCTAGCGTAATAGTGGTATCACCGGTGATTAACGGGTTATCAAACGCAGCTAATATCTTACGGTTAATTTCAACCATCGCGTCTTCAAGTTTAACCTCCATATCAGCGGCGATATCCACCAATTTCTCACGCTCCCAAGAGTCACGTGAAATCAGTAATTTCAAGAATGTCACGATGCTATCAGGTAAATTAGCGGTAATTGCCGCCATCGAACGCGGGTTAATGTCTTCAGTTGTGGGCGCAGTAACCGTTTCTGCCACAAACAATCCCTCAAGTAATATCACCAACTCTTGGCTTTCTTTTTTCAACAGATTAACGCGATCGGCATCCGTCACCACATCAACCGCTGCCGACGGCAGGCTTAATGTCATTGGCGTTGCGCGGCTATCAAGATCGGCATAAACCCATTTACTGTCCAGACCAAAGCGTTTATAGA
Source organism: Yersinia sp. LJYL362 (assembly GCF_048323875.1). Lineage (NCBI taxonomy): Bacteria > Pseudomonadati > Pseudomonadota > Gammaproteobacteria > Enterobacterales > Yersiniaceae > Yersinia > Yersinia sp. LJYL362. Next base: position 3,575 of record NZ_JBLWEX010000186.1, on the reverse strand, counting down.
CTCGCTCAAGGAACTTCACTTCAGGTGGCGTAATGGTGCCTTCAACCTGAAGCAAGTGAGCCAGGAATCGCGCGATAATTCGGCGATTCTCCAGTGAGAGCGGCTCTATATTATTTTTCAGCGCCAACAGCGTATTACTCTTCCGAATGCCCGGTTGTAAATAGGCCTTTAAGCGCATCCGTTGACCGGGACTCAGGAAGCCCCAGGCATCAATATGCCGTGTCAATATGAGGGATTCAGGTTCACCGATACTGCCCTCAAACATTACCGCAGCACAGGCAAGTTCGACCGTCAGCATCGTGACACGGTAGGTATCAAAGGTTGCCGATTCTGCAACCAGCGATTCAATCGGAAACAGTGCAACAGCATCTTGTAGTACCGGGGTGCGATTATCTGCCCGAACATCAGGTTCAATACCCACTTGCAAAGAAGCCAATGCATAAGTTAATGCCATCACATGGCTGCGCGATAAACGCTCCAATGGCTTGGTGCCACAGGCCGTACTCAGTTGAAGAAACAGCTCACCCAATGTGACCATCAATAGCCCATAACCGACTCGGGCTTTGATATTCTCTAATTCAGTTTTTAATGCCACAGACCACAATGCCTCCGGCATTAATAACTGCCCTTCCAGTGACATTTTTTTCTTCGGATTAACACTGGCAAAGCGGTTATAAATATCAAGCTCTTGTTGGCATGCTTCAAATATAGCTCGCAGCTTATCGCGATGCGCTTTACACACCGCAACATTGGGCAGATCGGCAATTTGTTGGAAGAACTCTTGCCCCATTAAGCCTGCTGATGCTGGGCGATAGAATATTTGCAATTTGGTTTTATTAACCGGTAATAAAAATCCGTCGCCATACTGTTCCTGATAACGCCGGCAGAACAGAGTGGAGAAAACATCCGCACAATGCGCCATGGAGATATTTTGGTTAATTGCCGGGTCAGCCTCTCCCCAAGCGAGTGCCCAGGGTGCCGGTAAAGGCTTCTGATCAAGGGCTAATTGCCCCAACCCAACCAATAGCGCTAATGGCAGCTCAGTTGAAGCTTCGCGTGTTGCAGGAGGGGAAGAGAGATAGAGTTTCTCATCTATATTCACTCGGGAGATATAAACTAATAGATTCTGCGCATAATGATTAAATGCGTTATTTTTCCCGTAAATATTTAGTAGGCGATTAATTTCAGCTTCAATGATAGGAAGCTCTTTTTTAGCGGAGGGATCTATCGCAGCATCAATGAGTACCCGATGTTCTAACCCATAGAAAAATAAGAAAACATAGCCAATATCAGCGGTTGGCGCCTTACGCCCCTCGGATAACCACTGTAAATACCCTCTTCTCGCTTCAGGCGAACAGGTCGAATAATCAGGCGCACTATCAATAAGCGGTAATGAGGTATCTATTTCTTCTGTCGCGACATCCATGGACGGGTTAATAAATGCCGGTTCCGCGCCCGTGCGGTTACTTTTGTATTTATTACCAACATAAATCATACCATCGGGTAAGTTTATTCCGGCAACTACCGCTAACTCCCCTGGGCGGAGCCATGAAGCGCGAGCCAAAGAACCTCGCGATACATCAGGTTGTTTTGTCTTGGTTTTATTGGCTTCATCAATTGTGGATTTCTTATTTTCTGCCTCTGGGGCGATGGTTTGTTCTGTTTCCAGTTGAGAAGGGGCAATTTGATAATCACCGAGATCCGGTACTGACGCGGCTTTTTGCATATCCGTATTAATCGATGGGCCCGCGTGCGTCTTGGCTCCTTTAAGATTTTGCCAGACAAAAAATAGGCATAAGATAGCCGCACTCAGTGCAATCCACGCCTCTCTTGGGATTCCTGTCATCAGCCCTAAAGCGACAATCAGTAAGATAACCCAGACGGTACCAGTAGATTTTCTCTTAGCCACGATGGTTTATATGCCCCTATCTTAAAATAATAATTTTTATTCTGCCTTTAAGGGCAATTTTTAATAAATAGTTCTTCTTACAGAGACTCGTCACACAAATTAGCTATCGCAAAAACCACAGAGGGAATCTATAAATTGCACTTAAGTCCAATTTATAGATTAAATAATAAGTCAGTCTCTTATTTTAATAATGGCCCGGCCAGCAAGACCGCGCGTCAAAGGTGCAGTAAATCAATTATGCCAGTTCATTATGCATTCAGCTAGCAAAGACTCTGCAACCACTGGATAAACTCTTTTGCTTTTGGTTTGTCCAGGGTTCGTTTAGGATAAATTAAATAATAAGGTTTGGTGACGGGCAATTTATGTTCAGATAATTGAATTAAGCTTCCTTCAGCTAATTCTTTTTGAATCAAATACTGTTGCCCCAGTAAAATGCCATTACCTGCTATTGCAGAGTCAATGGCCATGGACGTTAGGTTATAAATGGGTCCACGGTTAGGTCTGCACTCCCCCCATTTAGCAGACAGCAGCCACTCTTGCCAGTCGGGTAAAAACTGCCCCTCTTTACCCCAATCGACATGAATCATCGGATAATCAATCTTGCCCTGGCTTTCTGACCAAGGTGCAGTGAGTAAGCTTGGGCTGGCGACGGGAAAGATCCAATCTTGAAATAGCATTTCTTTTTCTTGCTGCGGGTAATGTTCATCACCAAAAGCCAGATAAAAATCGGCCGCTGAACGATTAAAATCGACAGCTGAGTGTGTGGCATGGATATGAATATCTATATCAGGGTATTTCACCAACCACTGGGTGAGGTGTGGGTTAAGCCATCGACTGGCCAGCGCGGGCAAGGAAAATATCGTCAAAGATGAATCGCCCTTATCCCGAGCCACACGGTGCTGGGCCATTCGCAATGTTTCAAAGGCCTGCTGGACATAAGCCAAATACGCACGACCTTGCACTGTGAGTTCCACTCCCGATTTTGACCGGGCAAAGAGTTGAATGCCCAAATGCTGCTCTAACTGGCGAATTTGCTGACTGATTGCCGCCGGTGTTAATGATAAGCGCACTGCTGCACTGGCCAGGCTGCCGGTATTTGCCGCTGTTTCAAAGGCGAGAATAGTCGTTAATTTTGGTAAGCGAACGGCGGTGAAATTGTTCATGATGAGTTCCCTTCCCCCTGACACATTATATTGATATCGATAGCTGAACTTAACCTATCATTAACGTTTTATTGTTATTCCAGCTACAAATAATCCTATACCGTTAAGTACAGAAGCCAAGCCACATTTCATCAGACGGTGGGACAATATGCAGAAACTCGCTGAAATAATTAATATTGCCGTTAATCCTATCGACGATCCGGCATTCATAGCACAATCCAAAAATACCTTAGAAACCTATGGTGTCTTAGTTTTATCTCATTTTCTGTTACCACAGGCTCTGAATAGTATTAAGCAGGAAGGTATCGAGCATAAGCATTTGGCTTACTACGCGGCTAATCAACACAATGTGTATCTGACCCAAACGGACCCGGAATTTGCCGCTGATCACCCACGGAATCGGTTGATTACCTCATCAAAAGGCTGTATTACCGATGAGGAAATTCCCGCAGATTCTGCACTGCGAACACTCTATGGCGCTATTGATTTTAAGGGTTTTCTCT
>NZ_JBLWEX010000185.1:0-14075 GCF_048323875.1 Yersinia sp. LJYL362 | reverse complement strand
CTGACATTTTGCCACTAAGGGTAAATGCCGGAACCTGCCAGCCACGCAATCTTAAACGCTCGGAGAGGTCGTAGAGGGTATACCCCGCCTTGGCTCCTTTTTTGATGCGGAAACAAATCGCTGGAATGCCCTCGTATGGGCCGCCGCTGCAATAGAATTCATAAGGCCCAAGCGGGGCTATTTCTTTGGCGAGGAATTCAGCTACCTGATAGCAGGCGCTTTGTACTTTGGTATAACCTTCACGCCCTAGGCGTATAAATTCATAATATTGGGAAATAACTTGCCCCGCCGGACGCGAGAAGTTGATAGCAAATGTGCCGACCTGCCCGCCAAGATAATCGACATTAAATATCAGCTCTTCAGGTAAAGCGGCAGCATCACGCCAAATAACCCAACCACATCCCAAAGGAGCAAGTCCGAATTTATGCCCAGAAGTGCTGATTGATTTAACCCGTGGCAAGCGGAAGTCCCACTCAATATCCGGCGCAACAAAGGGAGCTAAAAAGCCGCCACTCGCCGCATCAATATGCATATCAATATCGAGGCCAGTATCTTTTTGCAGTTTATCCAGCGCATCATGCAAGGGTTTGGGTAATTCATAATTGCCGGTGTAAGTCACACCAAAAGTCGGCACTACACCAATGGTATTTTCGTCACAGGCCTCTATCATCCGCTGCGGGTCCATAAATAATTGCCCTGGAATCATAGGAATTTCTCGAATTTCCACATCCCAATAACGAGCAAATTTATGCCAACAAACTTGTACTGGCCCACAGACAAAATTAGGTTTATTGGTGGGTTTACCTGCCGCTGCCATTTTTTTACGCCAGCGCCACTTCATGGCCATACCACCCAGCATACAAGCTTCTGACGAACCAATGGTATTCGTCCCTACCCCTTGTGCCCCCTTTGGTGTTGGGGCATTCCACAAATCAGCCATCATATTTACGCAGCGCATATCTATTGCCGCTGATTGCGGATATTCCTCTTTATCAATCCAGTTTTTATTTATTGAAAGATCCATCAGTTTATGGACATTATCGTCATCCCACGTCTGACAGAATGTCGCGAGGTTTTGTCGCGCATTACCATCAAGAAATAGCTCATCACTGATGATTTGAAAAGCAATATCCTCGCGCATCTCCTCTTTAGGGAACACTTTATTTTCTGAAATATTACGAATCGCTTTAGAGCCAAAGCGAGAGTCTAATAAATCTGAGTGATAATCATCCAGAGATTTTCTAGTCATTTCCTACCCCTATCCTAATTGATATAAACATTCAATTAAAAATCAGTGAAATCAAATAACTATAGAAATTAAAATTATTATTTAGCACAGAAAATATATCAATAGAGCACTATTATGATTTCACATGCTAATAAACGTTAGCACTGGAAAAAAATTGTGCCACTGCAAATACGAATATGTTTGTTTTAGGGATGGATGATTATTGTATTATTTTCATGCTAGCTTCTATTTATTAAGAAATTTTATGCGCAGTCTTTTCGAAAATATATTTCTCCTTTTTATCATTCAGGTTCTGTGGACAAAACTATTTCTATAGTGAATTATTTAACGTTTAATCACTTTTTCCCGATGACAATCACGGGCATCCAGAACCTGACCTTGCTGGGAAGATACCGCCAATTTACTGATAGGTTGCCCACTCAGATTATCAACTAAAATAGAATGTTTCTCGCCCGCTGAAAATAGATGCTCTTCACCCCATTGGCGTAAGCTGACAATAATCGGAAATAATTGATGCCCCTTCTCAGTCAGCACATATTCATGGTAGGCGCTGCCATCAGAGGCAGGAGCCACCCGCAAAATTCCGTGTTCCACTAAGTCGCGCAGACGCGCCGCCAAGATATTTTTCGCCAATCCAAGATTGTTACGAAACTCGCCAAAGCGGCGGATCCCATCAAAAGCATCACGAATAATCATCAACGACCAACGATCCCCCAGGATCTCAAGTGTTCTGGCAACGGGACACTCTTCTACTTCGGCCTGGTCTTCACTCATTTTAGACATTCTTTGACTCCGATCTGGCGTGGAAAACTAGTTGCATATTAAAACCACCTCTGTTAAAAATCAATTAAGTGGTTTCAATTCGAAACCAGATTATGTATCAGGCATTTTATGTCAACTGTAAAAGAATCGGCAAAAAACCGTATCCAGCCATTACCTAAAACGGCTTTTACGCCGCACCTCAGCTCAATCATGGTGCTGCTCTTTGCGATGGTATCAGCCATGGCTGTTGCCAATGTTTATTTTGCTCAGCCCCTACTGGACATTATGGCGGGGGAGCTGGACATTAACCCATCGACGATTGGTCTGGTGGTCACTCTGACTCAAGCAGGTTATGCCCTGGGACTGATATTCATAGTACCGCTGGGTGATCTTTGGGATCGCCGAAAATTAATTATTGGGCAGCTATTGCTGTCTGCTGCGGCATTGATCTCGGCAAGCTTTGCCCCCACTTTTTCACTGCTACTGATGGCCATGCTGGTTATCGGGCTAATGGCCGTTGTGGTGCAGGTGGTGGTCGCCTTTGCCGCAACCCTGGCCCTCGAGCAACAAAGAGGAAAAGTGGTGGGTAAAGTCACCAGCGGAATTGTTTTGGGGATCCTGTTGGCGCGCTTTATTTCTGGTGCAATGGCCGATTTTGCCGGTTGGCGTTCAGTCTATTTTTGTTCCGCTGCCATGATGTTATTGATGGCGATAGCGCTCTATTTCATGATGCCGCCCGCAACTAAATCAGCTCCGTCATCCTATCGGCAACTGCTGCTTTCGCTGTGCGAGTTGTTCATCAATGAGCGTGAGCTTCGTATACGAGCCACCCTCGCATTGTTGATATTTATGGCTTTTAGTGTGCTATGGACCGCAATGGTGTTACCACTGAGCAGCCCAGACTATGCTTTGTCTCATAGCCAGGTGGGATTATTTGGGCTGGCAGGTGTTGCGGGGGCATTAGCCGCAAGCCACGCTGGGCAACGTGCCGATCGAGGGCTGGGAGCGAAAACAACACAGATTGCCTTGGCTCTGCTGCTGTTTTCCTGGCTTCCTATCGCATTTTTACCCCACTCACTGTGGTGGTTAGTTATCGGCGTAGTGATATTGGATTTTGCCGTACAAGCGGTGCATGTCACCAATCAGAGCATCATATTTGCACTACGACCTGATGCCCAAAGCCGTTTGGTCGCGGGTTATATGCTGTTCTACTCGATTGGCAGTGCCATCGGGGCTATCGCTACAACTTGGGTATTTTCCCATGCTGGATGGTCAGGTGTTTGTATGCTTGGTGCGACAATAAGTGCCGTTGCAATCCTGTTTTTACATCTGACGTACAAGAAAGATTCCACATATATAATCAATTGAATATCATAAATTTTATTTATGTATCTATTGTTCGACCTATACTCATGTTAGTTATCTATAACTGAGTTCAGACCATACAGGAGTAATCGTTATGCTGAATATAGATCGGAAATACCTTCTGAGTATTGATGAAGGAACCTTAAAGAAACAACGTCTTATCATGCGAGTCATTGCCATATTACTGCTGCTCGGTGGGATTTTTTGTCTGATTAACCCATTAGCTTCCGGAGCTGCCCTGAGTATGATTATCGGTATTCTGCTGTTGCTCAGCGGGATCGCAATGATAGTTGGGATGATAGCCAACCGCACTAATAACCTTTGGCCGATGGTCACCGGTATATTACTGGGTGTGGCATATATCGTAATGGGCTATGTATTCATTACCAACCCTGCGGTGGGAATGATAAGTCTGGCGATAGTGCTGGGGGTGCTGTTTGCCTTCGGTGGGGTCATGCGGCTGATAACCGGCTACAGAACGTGGGGATTACCGGGTGCATGGCTGCATATTTTACTGGGGATATTGGACCTGGTTATTACCTATTTACTGGTCAGTGCCGGGCCGTTGATGTCAATCACCATGGTCACCACCTTGGTGGGGATTGAGATGCTATTTAGCTCATTTAGCTGTTTTATGGTCGCGGGTTTATATAAACGCCAATCTTAATTCTTCTCCCTGAGCGGTATCGTGGGCTGCGATACCGCTGTCCTGGAAATATTTTCATGTTCTCGAACAATTATTGATACTCGCCGTGGAAACTGCCACAGTGATATCTGTCTACTCAAATTAATTAACCCCAACAAATATAGGCAGGTTGTGTGAAACTCACTGATTTTTTAATTGCTCTATTGATCACTGCCATCTGGGGCGTAAATTTTTCTATTATAAAACTTGGTCTAATTACCACAGATCCGCTTATTTTAGCGGGTATTCGCTTCACTCTTTTCGCGTTGCCAGCAGTCTTTTTCATTAAGAAACCAGATACTTCATGGCGTTATATAATAGGTTACGGACTCTTATTTGGCATCGGTCTCTGGGGCATTGTCAATCTGGGTATCAAAGCCGGCGTATCTGCTGGAATCGCCTCTTTAGTGCTGCAATTTGGTGCTTTTTTTACTATGGTTCTTGGCGCATTCTTATTTCACGAGAATCTATCGAAATATCAATATATAGGTATTGTCGTCGCCCTATTAGGGCTAACCAGTATCATATTTATCAGTGACGGTTCCGTGACATTTATTGGCCTGTCTTTGGTATTATGCGGCGCGGTAGTTTGGGGGTTAGTCAGCATTATTATTAAAAAATCCGATACTAAGCAGGTATTTTCATTTTTGGTGTGGTCGAGTTTATTCTCCCCTATTCCACTATTCATACTGAGTTATCTCTTTAATGGGCCAAGTGGATTTACTGAATTAGTCATACATTTTAATACAACCACACTATTTTCTATTTTGTTTCAGGTTTATCCGAATACATTATTCGCCTATTGGGTGTGGAATTCATTGCTCACCAAATACCCTGTTTCGGTCGTCGCGCCGTTATCCCTGTTAGTGCCGATTTTCGGCATGCTAGGCTCAGTGATAATTTTTAATGAAAGTATTCCCGCTGGGAAAATCATCGCGATGGTATTCATTATTAGTGGGCTAATTATCGGTCTATACGGCAAGCGGCTGATGGGCCGACTAAAGAGAAAATCTTCAGTGGCCCTCATTGAATAAAATGCAGTCATATTCATGACGGCTATCACAATCAGCACATTGTGATTTCCCAAGTTGCATTGCACCGTCTAAATTTGAATAAAAAATCTCATCCGACCACTTGCCGAAAGCAGCTGTAACGGAGAGGAATAACAATAATGGAGACTGCAATGTTAGCTTACCCTCACCTGCTCGCCCCCTTAGACCTTGGTTTCACCACCCTGAAAAATCGCGTATTAATGGGTTCGATGCATACCGGGCTGGAAGAGTTGCCTGATGGCCCACAACGCTTGGCCGCATTCTATGCTGAGCGCGCTGCGGGAGGCGTCGGCCTGATTGTCACGGGTGGTATTGCGCCCAATAAAAAAGGCGTCGTGTATCAAGGTGCATCGGTGCTAAATGACGCCACACAAGTGCCACACCATCAAATTGTGACTGATGCGGTGCATCGTGCCGGCGGTAAAATCGCGCTACAAATTTTGCATGCGGGCCGTTATAGCTATCAAAAACAGCCAGTCGCCCCCTCAGCATTACAAGCTCCGATTAACCCGTTTGCCCCTCAGGAATTGAGTCACGACGAAGTGCTGCAAACTATTGCCGACTTCGCCCACTGCGCGCAGTTAGCCAGACTAGCGGGTTATGACGGCGTCGAGGTGATGGGCTCTGAAGGGTATTTGATTAATCAGTTTCTGACTGCGCGAACTAATCAGCGCAATGATGAATGGGGCGGTGACTTTACGCGTCGCATGCGTTTTGCCGTTGAAATCGTACGGGCCGTTCGAGCGGCAGCTGGCCCTGATTTTATCTTGATTTACCGCCTTTCGATGCTCGATTTAGTGGAAGATGGCTCCAGTTGGGATGAAATAGAACTGTTGGCGCGAGCAGTCGAGCAAGCCGGCGCTACCTTAATTAACACCGGTATCGGCTGGCATGAAGCCAGAATTCCCACTATCGCCACCATGGTGCCACGCGCGGGATTCAGTTGGGTGACCCGCAAATTGATGGGAAAAGTGAATATTCCGCTGATCACCACCAACCGGATTAATGACCCCTCAGTGGCAGAGCAAGTTCTGACCGACGGCTGTGCAGATATGGTATCAATGGCACGCCCCTTCCTCGCCGATGCAGCTTTTGTGCAAAAAGCCGCTCAGGACAGGGCTGATGAAATTAACACCTGTATCGGGTGCAATCAGGCCTGTCTGGATCAGATTTTTGACGGCAAGCTGACTTCGTGTTTGGTCAACCCTCGCGCCTGCCGTGAAACCGAAATGCCCGTATTAACGACAGAAGTGCCAAAACGGCTTGCCGTCGTCGGTTCTGGCCCAGCCGGATTAGCTTTTGCCGTCACCGCCGCCAGCCGTGGCCATCAAGTCACACTCTTTGATGCAGCAACCGATATTGGCGGCCAGTTTAATATTGCCAAACAGATCCCCGGCAAAGAGGAGTTCTACGAAACTCTGCGTTATTTCCGCCGTCAATTAGTGCTTCATGGTGTTATTCAACAGTTGAATACTCCAGTTCAGCCGGAGCAACTGGCTGATTTTGATGAAGTGATTCTTGCCTGCGGTATTCAGCCACGGTTACCTGCTATCAAAGGTATTGAGCATCCCAAAGTACTCACCTATCTGGATGTTTTGCGTGATAAAAAACCGGTGGGCGAGCGAGTGGCTATTATTGGCGCGGGTGGGATTGGGTTTGATACTGCCGAATATCTCAGCCAATCGGGTGATTCCAGCAGCCTGGATAGCCGCGCATTCAGCCAAGAATGGGGCATTGATCAGGATTTGGCCCATCGCGGCGGTTTATCTCCCACCGGGGGAAAAGTCCATCTATCACCACGGCAGATTTTTCTGTTACAACGAAAAACCAGTAAAGTGGGTGAAGGATTAGGGAAAACAACCGGTTGGATACATCGTACCAGCCTGGCTATGCGCGGAGTGAAAATGCTCAACAGTGTCAGCTACGAAAGTATTGATGATGAGGGCTTACATATCATTCGAGCAGAACAAGCCAGTTGCCTGCCTGTCGATACCATTATTATTTGTGCCGGTCAGGAGCCGCGTCGGGAGTTGCATCAACCCTTGCTGGAAATGGGAAAAACGGTGCATTTAATTGGTGGTGCTGATATCGCTGCCGAACTGGATGCCCGTCGGGCAATAGATCAAGGAACACGACTGGCGTTGGCGATATAAGCATGAAGTTAGCTAAATAGGAGCGAGGTTAATTATAGCTTAGTGAGTGAAGGGTTGACCGCACCTCGGGGCACTCCGACGGCTTACGCCGTTACGGCCCCAACGGCACGTTTCCCCTTCATTTGACTTTGTCAGTAGAATCACAGGAGGTAGAAGCCGCCTGTGATTCTACGATTAGAAATCGCTGTACGACATGTCGAGGCTACCCGACCCACCACCCTCAGAGCGCGATGAGGCCGTCTTCACTGCCTTGAGCACCATAAACTTCTGATTGGAATCCAGCGTCTCGCAGTTACCAAATAACCGTTTTAGTTTGTGGAAATAATCCAGATGACGGTTACCGACAATCATCAGTTCGCCGCCCACTTTCAGACAGCGTTTGGCATCACAGAACATCTGCCAGGCCACATGGTCACTGACGGCGTGTTGTTGATGGAATGGCGGGTTACATAACACCAACTGTAAGCTCTCGCGCTCAACACCAGCCAAACCATGACTCACCATAAATTCACAACGCGGCAAATCTTGCGGGCGGTTATAGGTCACATTCAGCTCACTGGATGCCACCGCCATGTATGACTCATCGACGAATAACATTTCTGCCAGCGGGTTTTGCTCCAACGCGATTAAACCTACTACCCCATTACCGCAACCCAGATCGGCTATTTTACCCTCAACATCATAGGGCAGAATTTCCATAAAGAAGCGCGCACCGATATCCAAATTATTGCGAGAGAAAACGTTCGCATGGTTATGGATGACATATTCGGTATTTGCCAGCGGCCAATCGATCGTTTCCGGCGCATCCTCAGCTAGAGGAATATCGGCCACTTCGCAGTGAATCAGGCGTGCTTTTTTCCATGCCAGCGTGGTTTTGGTCGGCCCGAGAATTTTCTCGAACAATTGCAGGGTTGAATTATGCACATCACGAGATTTCGCCCCGGCAATAATCACCGTGTCTGGCGCAACGACACGACGCAAAGCACGCAATTGATGCTCCAACAATGCCAAAGCTTTAGGGATCTTAATCACCACCAGCTTAGGGGCCTCAGGCAAAGCATCCATACTGCTCAGCAATGTGACAGCGTCTTCATCCAGATGGTTTAAACGTAAATTATGCGCAGTAGCCAGTTGGCTCATATAAGAGTCGCTGACACTAAACGGGCGATAAGCATGTAAAGCACAGGTCAGCGTACCGAACTGATCGTTAAACACCAGCACCGGACGGCCATCAATTTGGTTTAAGTCAATGTTTTGTAGCAGATATTCATCTGCTGCTTCCCATGCCTGTAAGGTATTGGAATTTTCTTGTGGGGGGAAACGCTCAAGCTCAAAGCTTTGTGTCCCCAGTAAGACTTGGCTCATCACCGCTCCTGGCTTCTATTAGAAATAACAAATTTGGGCTGTTTATCCCCTAAAACGGGCGCTCAGTAAAATGTTTTTTTACTTAAATGCCGTTTTATCGAAACCAAGGCCGGCCAAAAGGGGGAGATACTTAAGGCATGGCTGGGAAAACAGGCTAACAAACGCCTCAAAAATGCTTAATGAAGCCTGTATTTTAACCCGATACCAATCATTAAAAAACCTTGCTTTCATGCTAATTCATTAGCAGTTGATTCAAGTTCTGTTGGATCAACATAGAATTTCCCGTCAGGCGAATCTCAATAGGTTATTAATTATATATTATTAGTCATTCACAAAACCAATTAAATAATAAATCATTTAATTGTATCTGTAATTATTTTATATCAAAAATCAATTTTTGGACTAAACGTTATATTTTATGTCATTCATAAAGTTTTAATATTAATTACCAGGAAGGTAAATCAATAATGTATATATCAAATCTTACTCAACCGGATGGTCATCCCCTTACCCGGAAGATATCTTCAAATCATCGCCTATCTCCATGCGCCAAAGCCATTGGTGCCTTGTTACTTATTCTGAGTAGCACCGCCGCGTGGGGCAATGTTGATGCTGTAAAAAAAACGCCTATACAGGAAATTGAAAATACAGAAGACCCCTGGATACAGCAGCAGATCCTTATGATGCAAAATCACGATCTGTATTTGAGAACAGAGCTTGCGGAGGTACGTAAAAAACTTGATCAACATACTTCCAATTACATTCAATCACTTAAACTACAAGAAGTGAGCGACCTGGAAAATAAGAAGTGGGATCTGGAGAGACAGATAGAGGAACAGAATACTCAGTGGCTGCTGCTCAACCCTCAACTGCCACCGTCCCCATCAACAAATCCCACACCATCTGCACAACCGTCTAAAAAAGGTCAGCGTGAAATTATCGGTATCGACATAAACGTTGCCGAAGTGGTGGAAATAGCAGAAGGCATACCAGAATTTATAAAACATTTAACAGAAACACAGCCAACAATACACAGAGTGATTGCAACGGCTACTCAGTCGGAAATAGCGCCATTACTTTTAACTAATTTACTCATGGCCCTGCCAACAGTGAAAGAAAAAGCCGAAGCAGAAATTCTAAGAACGGCACAAATAAAGGCTTTGCAACAAAATATTGATAAGTTAAATGATAAAGAATTCCTGAATAAGAAAGAATTACGCGAGAAAAATCAACTGCAAATACAATTAGATTCCCTGCAAAAAAATAATCCCCACAAGAATAAGAAATTGACAAAACATGAAGATGTAACGACTCCAAATAAAGTCGTTGAAGATGTTGTATCCGCAGAAGTAAATAATATTTTTACTGAGATTGATCAACTCGGCCAAGCTGTATTCTCTAATATATTGTTTGCTGCTCAACCAGAGGTTAGCGCCGCAGAAACAGTCAAAAATGAATCTGAAAATCAATTAGGGAGTACATCTACAAATGTAATTGCAGACAGAGCTCCCACTCATGAAGGATCAGTAGATTATGAAAAGATACAACTAAGATTGAAGCAAAAAGCGGTGAATTCTGTCCTCAATGGCTCAGGTTCATTACAGCTCAGGGATAACGCCGAAGCTTTCAATACTCTAGTTGATACCGATGATAAATGGGCATTCTTTGCATTAAATGACGAAAGTCAAGCTTATACCACTACCATTCGTAAGGGTACTATGTTGGTAGGAGAAAATGCAACTGCTTCAAAAACTTTTGTCGGTTTAACTGAAGAGGAAAATAAGCAGCAGCCAGTAATCCCAAGGACAACTATAAAAATGAGGGTATACGACACCGGAAAAGCCAAAGAGACCACTGTTGGAATGCATGGCATAGCCAATCTCGGTGGTAGTGGAATTATGGAAAAAACGCATATAAGAAAAGGAGGAGAATTAGTCGTTATAGGAGATGACAAACCAACGCTATCAGATACCACAGTTGAAGGTACCTTAGAATTAGACATGAGTGATGTAACACTAAATGGCAAAACCGTATTTTTGCCTGGCTCAGTATTAAAAGGCAAAAACTATAATATTACGAATAATGGCGATATTATTTTCAAAGACACAGGTGGCATAATAACAGTATATTCACATATGGATGGCGATGGCTCATTGACCATAGACAGTCCTGCAGAAACACTCACATTACGAAATGGCGCATATACATACCAAGGCCAAACTAATATACAAGCAGGTATATTACAAATACAAGAAACATATTTTTATTCTAGCCCAATTATAAGTAAGTCCGATGCTGAACTAATATTATCTAATAGTACACTCAATACAAAAGTGAACGGTGTTCGTATGACTATTGATGGGCAAAGTATATGGCGTATGGCTGGAGATTCAAGTGTTGCTGCACTTAATATTTCAGAAAATAGCCAGATCCATTTAAATAGTGGCCAGGTAGGAAATAAATTAGCCATTAACGGAGATTACTCCAGCGAAGGCGGTACCCTGACTTTCAATAGCAAGCTAGAGGGGGATGACTCTGAAACTGACAGTATGCTGGTTAAAGGCAATACATCGGGCCATACCAAGGTTAAAATTAATAATTTAGGCGGCCAAGGTGCGAAAACTGATTTAGGTATTCTATTAATCGAAGTCAGAGGTCTATCTGATGGTGACTTTACACAAGATGGTCGTAATGTCGCCGGTGCATATGAATATTTTCTCAGACGTGGTAGTGAGGGTGACCGTAACCAAAACTGGTATATGATCAGTGATGCATCACAAGAAAAGAACGAAAATATGAATCCACGGCCAGAGGTTAAAGGTTCTGAGGAGCAAGAAAATCCGTTAAGAGAAAGCATTGCAGTACCACTGAACAAAACTGTAAACGAAAATATTCCCCCAAAAACCTATCAGCCCGTTTATCGGCCTGAAAATGGCAGTTATATTGCCAATCTCTCAATGGCGAGAAATTTATTCACCTCTGATTTAGACAATCGCTCTGGGAACTATAAATATAAAGATGCAGCGACCGGAGAATGGCGCACCTCCAGTATGTGGATACAGACTCAGGGCGGAATAAAGCAGTTTGGTAAAACCGTTGACCAACTGAATATCAAAGGGAAATACTACTCGGTTCAGCTTGGCGGCGATGTTGCTAAGTGGGATGTTGGCACCCAAGGCAGCGGACGAATCGGTATGTTGGCCGGAATGGGTAAAGCAACTAACCATAGCAAATCTAACATTACAGGTTATTACTCTAATGGTTCCGTTAATGGCTATAACCTTGGTGTATATGCAACCTGGCTAACCGATCAGCAAAATAAGACTGGGCTCTACATTGATACCTTGGCGCAATATAGCTGGTTTAATAATGCCGTTAACGGTCAAGAGCTGGCAGAGGAAAAATATAAATCTTCCGGTTTCACCAGCTCAATAGAAAGCGGTTATACCTTTAATATTGGTAGTACTGAGCAATTGAGTTACTTCATCCAGCCCAATGCAAAAATTACCTGGGTAGGCATAAATGCTCAAACTCATACTGCGACTAATAAAGACATCATCAATTATACGAATAGAGGCCAATTGATAACGCGTATTGGTGCCAAAACATACCTGCAAACCACCAATAACTCAGAACAACAATTCATGCCATTTATTGCTATTAACTGGCTTCACCAAAATCACAATACCGGCACACAATTTTCAGGGCAAGGTGTTGAGAATAGCAGCAAAAACAGTGCTGAATTCAAAATTGGCGTAGAAAGTAAAATTGACCAGCGCTTGCATGCTTGGGCAAATATCAATCATCAGATTGGAAATTATAATACCAGCGATACTAATGCCTTGGTTGGCATAAAATACGCTTTCTGATAGCAACAAAAGATACCTGCAAATTTATTGCAGGTATCTTTCCTTCAGCAAAGATTCACCGGTTTTGTCTAACCCATCGGAAAACGCTATTATCACCCTCAAGATACACAAAACCATTGGCAGCCAGAGCACATATATATGCAGGAACTCACCTATCTGCAAGGTTATCCAGAACACTTACAATCCCAGGTACAGCAACTTATCAGTGAACAACGGTTGGGAAGTGTATTACGGCAACGCTATCCGCAACCTCATGATTACAATACAGATAAAATGCTGTATCAATATACGGTTGATTTAAAGAATCAATATCTGCGTAATGCTCAACCACTCAGTAAAGTAGCCTATGACAGTAAAATCCAGGTGATGAAACATGCGCTAGGGCTGCACACCGCTATCTCCCGAGTGCAAGGGGGTAAATTAAAAGCCAAGGCAGAAATCCGAGTCGCTACGGTATTTAAAAATGCCCCTGAAGCCTTTTTGAAAATGATTGTGGTGCATGAATTAGCACATTTGAAAGAGAAAGATCACAACAAAGCATTCTATAGTTTGTGCTGTCATATGGAACCGCAATATCATCAATTAGAGTTTGATACGCGCCTTTATCTGACACACTTGGATCTGTTTGGCACTATTTACTAGCCTTTAATAAACCAATCCGTTACTTACGGGGCGGTTCAATGTGTTTTTCTTCTGTAGGAATGGAGTTCACTATGATTCGCTTCGCTGTTATTGGTACCAATTGGATCACCGCGCGCTTTGTTGATGCTGCCCACGAAAGTGGCAAAATGAAACTGGCCGCCGTTTACTCGCGTAAATTGGAGCAAGCTAAAGAGTTTGGTGATAATTATAACGTTACTGAATGCTTTGATGATCTTGAAGCCATGGCGGCAAGCGATCAGATTGATGCAGTGTATATCGCCAGCCCAAACGCCTTGCATTACTCCCAAGCCAAATTGTTCCTCAGCCATAAAAAACACGTTATTTGTGAAAAGTCATTGGCCTCTAATTTTGCAGAAGTTGAAGATTTGGTTGCCTGTGCTCGCGAGCATGAAGTGGTATTATTCGAAGCATTTAAAACAGCCTATCTGCCTAATTTTACTCAGCTAAAGCAGTCTCTGCCACGTGTGGGGAAATTGCGTAAAGCTTTCATCAATTACTGCCAATATTCTTCACGCTACCAGCGCTATCTGAATGGCGAAAATCCTAATACCTTTAATCCAGCATTTTCAAATGGCTCTATCATGGATATCGGTTACTACTGCCTGGCAAGTGCTTTGGCATTATGGGGAGAGCCTAAATCCGTACTGGCAAGCGCGAGTTTATTACCGAGTGGTGTTGATGCGCATGGGACGGTTTGTCTAAATTATGGTGATTTTGATGTGGTGATTATCCATTCAAAAGTGAGCCAATCCGATATTCCCAGTGAGATTCAGGGCGAAGATGGTTCATTGGTTATCGAAAGCATCTCTGAATGCCTGTCTGTGGCCTTTACCCCCCGAGGCAGCCATTCACAAGATCTGACGCAGCCCCAGCATATTAATACTATGCTGTATGAAGCTGAGGTTTTTGCCA
>NZ_JBLWEX010000184.1:0-13996 GCF_048323875.1 Yersinia sp. LJYL362 | reverse complement strand
GCGCAGCGGCCAACTATTTTATGTTCAGCTATGGTGCCGTTATCGACGCCAATATGATGCAAAATGCGTTTGAGACCAACGCGCAGGAAGCAACCGCCCTTTTCACGCCGCGCATGGCTTTATGGTTACTGATATTAGGTATTATCCCCGCCATTATTATCTGTTTCGTGCGTATCCGAGCGACGCGCCCTTGGTGGTATATGCTGGGGCTAAGAGCCGCCAATATTCTGGCATCAGTCGTTATTATTCTGCTGATCGCGGCATTATTTTATAAAGATTACGCTTCGCTTATCCGGAATAATAAAAGCATTGTTAAAATGCTAACACCGTCCAATTTTGTTAGTGGTAGTTTTCAATTCGCCAAACATAAATATTTCGCCAGTAATATGTCATTAGTGACAATCGGGGAAGATGCCCATAAAGGCCCCTTAATCAGCGGACAACCAAAGAAAACACTGGTGATATTAGTGGTGGGCGAAACCGCTCGCGCAGAGAATTTCTCATTAGGTGGTTATGAGAGGGAAACCAATCCACGACTGAAAAAACAGGATGTGACCTATTTCAAGAATGCATCATCCTGCGGCACTGAAACGGCGGTATCCGTGCCTTGTATGTTCTCAAATATGCCGCGTAAAAATTATGATGCAACACTTGCCAGCCATCAGGAAGGTTTGATGGATATTCTCGCCCATGCCGGGTTGAATGTGTTGTGGCGTGAAAATGATGGTGGCTGTAAAGGTGCCTGCGATCGCATTCCTCATCAGGACGTCACACAACTGCAATTAACCACTGATTGTGAGAATGGTGTTTGCATGGATAATGCATTGCTCTACAAGTTAGATAATTATATCAATGGGCTACAAGGCGATGGTGTGATTGTGTTACATCAGATGGGCAGTCACGGCCCGGCTTACTATCGCCGATCCACACCAGAGGTACGTCAGTTTGCTCCTACCTGTGATAGCAACCAAATTCAGGATTGCACGCCACAGGAACTGGTCAATACCTATGACAATTCCATTCTTTATACTGATGTGATGCTCGATAACACCATCAAATTACTGCAACAGCATAATGATAGATTTAACACTGCACTGGTTTACCTCTCTGACCACGGAGAATCGTTAGGTGAAAATGGCATGTATTTACATGGCACGCCCTATATGTTTGCCCCCAGCCAGCAGACACATATTCCTTTTTTGATGTGGTTGTCGCCTGAATACACCAAAAACTATGGCATTGATCGCCAGTGTTTGTCCGATAGCGCGCAACATGATGAGATTTCACAAGATAATCTCTTCCACACCATTTTAGGGATGATGAATGTTCAAACTACTGAATATCAATCTGGAATGGATTTGCTACAAAAATGTCGAAGTTAAGGCAAACCGATATAAAGTAGTCATAAATAAATAGCCGATAGATATCTATATTGATGCCAGCGTACCCTCCGCTGGCATTTTTTTCTTGACCTAGACCGATCGGTCTATTAATCTTTCGAGCATGAATAAAACACAGCACGCACATGTAGACACCCGTGAGCACCTGTTAGCAACTGGTGAGAGCCTCAGCCTACGCCTCGGTTTTAATGGCATGGGTCTCAGCCAGTTACTCACGACTGCGGGTATCCCTAAGGGTTCGTTTTATCACTATTTCCGCTCGAAGGAAGTATTTGGTGAGGCGATGCTACAGCGCTATTTTGATCGCTATGATGCACAGATGGCAACCCTGTTAACCGGCTCGCAAGGTGATAAGCGCCACCATCTGCTGCACTATTTTGCTCAAGCGATTGCTAACTATTGTGGCAGTGAATGCCACAATGCTTGTCTGGCGGTTAAACTATCAGCTGAAGTGAGTGATTTATCCGAACCTATGCGTCATGCGTTAGATATCGGCACTGCTCGCGTCATTGGTCGTTTGCAAGATGCCATCGAAGCCGGCGTTGAAGAAGGCTCTTTGCGTATTACGCTTTCCCCTGCGGCAACCGCAGAAACGCTCTATGCCTTGTGGCTAGGCGCTTCGTTGCGAGCGAAGGTGAAACGATCAGTTGCGCCGCTGACCTGTGCGCTAGAAAGTATCGAACTGATTTTACAACCCGCTCAATAATCCAATGATCCTGAATGTTATGTTTTTTTATTTTCAGGGTTTACCCAGTCACTAGACGACTGGTCTATTAATATAGGACGCACCATGAAGACTGCTAAACTGTTCTCCCCTTTGAAGGTTGGCGCGCTCACTTTGCCAAACCGTGTATTTATGGCTCCACTGACGCGTTTACGCAGTATTGAGCCAGGTGATATTCCTACTCCATTAATGGCTGAATATTATCGTCAACGCGCCAGTGCAGGTTTGATTATCACTGAAGCGACTCAGATTTCTTTCCAGGCGAAAGGCTACGCTGGCGCTCCGGGGTTGCACACTCAGGAGCAGTTAAACGCCTGGAAAAAAATCACGCAAGCTGTGCATGATGAAGGTGGACATATTGCCGTGCAACTGTGGCATGTTGGCCGTATCTCACACAACAGTTTACAGCCAGGCCAACAAGCACCTGTTGCGCCATCAGCCATTGCCGCAGATACCCGCACCACCGTTCGTGATGAAACGGGTGCCTGGGTTCGTGTTCCCTGCTCTACGCCGCGCGCACTGGAAACAGAAGAGATCCCTGGCATCATTACTGATTTTCGCCAGGCAACAGCCAATGCCCGTGAGGCTGGGTTTGATTATATTGAATTGCATGCGGCCCACGGCTATTTATTACATCAATTTATGTCTCCGGCATCAAACCAGCGTACTGACCAATACGGTGGCAGCATTGAAAACCGAACTCGCCTGACCTTAGAAGTGGTTGATGCCACAGCGGCTGAATGGGGCGCTGAGCGTATTGGTATCCGTATTTCACCTTTAGGCCCGTTCAATGGTTTGGATAATGGTGAAGATCAGGAAGAAGCGGCGCTGTATCTGATTGAAGAATTAAACAAACGCCATATCGCTTATCTGCACATTTCCGAGCCAGACTGGGCTGGCGGTAAGCCTTATTCAGATGCATTCCGCGATGCTGTGCGTGCCCGCTTCAAAGGGGTGATTATCGGCGCAGGTGCCTATACCGCAGAAAAAGCCGAAAGCCTGATTGAGAAAGGATTTATTGATGCCGTTGCCTTTGGTCGCAGCTATATTTCCAACCCAGATCTGGTTGAGCGTTTGCAGCAAAACGCACCACTGAATGAGCCTGACGGTGAAACCTTCTACGGCGGTGGCGCTAAGGGCTATACCGACTATCCAAAGCTGTAAACCCTGCTTAGTTGTAAATCAATTTCTCTGCTCACGGTCAGGCAATATGCCTGACCGTTATCATTTGCAGTCTATTCATTTTCTGTAACCCATTGAACTGATTTAATTACCAAGGCTATACTTAAACTTGGTTTCATTCACTCTTGCCCATAATTCAGGCAACATATCAACAGAGGGTATTATGCGCCTACTCCATACCATGATCCGCGTCGGTGATCTGCAACGTTCCATCGATTTCTACACCAAGGTATTAGGGATGCGTTTGCTGCGTACCAGTGAAAATACCGAATATAAATACTCACTGGCATTCGTCGGCTACAGCGATGAGAGCGAAGGCTCAGTGATCGAGTTGACCTATAACTGGGGCGTAGACAGCTACGAGATGGGAACGGCATTCGGTCATTTGGCTTTGGGGGTGGATGATGTTGCTGCCACCTGCGACCAAATTCGCAATGCTGGTGGCAAAGTGACCCGTGAAGCAGGCCCGGTCAAGGGCGGTAATACTGTTATTGCTTTTGTCGAAGATCCAGACGGTTACAAAATAGAGCTCATCGAGAATAAAAGTGCCGGACACGGCCTCGGAAACTGATTAGCAAGAAGGCACCTGCACGGTGCCTTTTTTCTCATCTCGATATCCCCCTGCATCCCACGCCAAAATTTGACATAATGCGTGCTGAATTCGATGAAGATAAGAAACTGATGGCAGATAAAAGTGACCTTAACGCCCTGAGTGGCCGTTTTCGTGGGTATTATCCCGTAGTAATTGATGTAGAAACCGCCGGTTTTAATGCTCAAACTGACGCATTATTAGAGATTGCTGCCGTCACCTTGCAAATGAACAAGGACGGTTGGCTGCTGCCTGATGAAACGCTACATTTTCATGTAGATCCGTTCGAAGGTGCCAATCTGGAACCCGAAGCGCTGGCATTTAATGGAATAGACCCCACCAATCCATTACGTGGCGCAGTGAGTGAACATGATGCATTACATGCTATTTTCAAAGCTGTGCGCAAAGGGTTGAAAGAACAAGGCTGTAACCGCGCCATTATCGTCGCGCATAATGCGCATTTTGATCACAGCTTTGTGATGGCCGCGGCAGAACGCGCCAGCTTGAAGCGTAACCCGTTCCACCCATTTGCCACTTTCGACACCGCAGCACTTAGTGGGCTGGTTCTGGGGCAAACCGTATTGGCAAAAGCTTGCCTGACGGCAGGTATTCCGTTTGATAGCAGCCAGGCTCACTCTGCTTTGTACGATACAATGCAAACAGCGAAACTATTCTGTGAGTTGGTCAATCGTTGGAAGAAATTGGGTGGCTGGCCGGTGCCAGCGGGCGAATCTGAGTAACCTAACTCAAGTCAATAATTGCAAATTCACTATTAAAAAAGGTGGCCTGAGAGCCACCTTTTTGT
Source organism: Yersinia sp. LJYL362 (assembly GCF_048323875.1). Classification (NCBI taxonomy): domain Bacteria; kingdom Pseudomonadati; phylum Pseudomonadota; class Gammaproteobacteria; order Enterobacterales; family Yersiniaceae; genus Yersinia; species Yersinia sp. LJYL362. The sequence goes on along the minus strand of NZ_JBLWEX010000184.1, from coordinate 9,296 downwards.
TTATTACCTAAGCTGGCAGTTCATTACTCTGCTGCAGGCTTTTCTTCTTCAGTACGGTATTTATCTGCGGTCTCTTTCAACAGTTGTTGCAGTTCACCACGCTGATACATTTCCATCAGGATGTCGCAACCGCCCACCAATTCGCCGTCAACCCACAGTTGTGGGAAAGTTGGCCAGTTAGCGTATTTTGGCAGCTCAGCACGGATATCCGGATTCTGCAGAATATCAACGTAAGCAAAGCGTTCGCCACAAGCAGATAGCGCCTGTACAGCCTGAGCAGAGAAACCGCAGTTTGGCAGCTTTGGTGAGCCCTTCATGTAAAGCAGGATTGGATTTTCTGCTATCTGGCGCTGAATTTTATCAATCGTCGTCATTTCTTGCTTCCTCAAGCCATTTAGTGGCTACAATACTTAGAACCTATCCATTAGGGCTATTTTATTATTGCGTCCAGCCTATTGTAGCGACTGTCACCACTGGAATAAAACGCCATCTTTTGCAGGGGTTTTACTCGGTTAGTTGTGGGTTATATTATCAGCTACAAATATGTGCATTTAGAATAACATTTTTGATCCCTTCTCTTCATTATTATCTTCACTGAGGGATAGCAGAAATTCGGGTCGACTAACCTGTTGACGTATGGTTGATTTAAGTTCATTAGCCGTGTGAAAAAACGACAATTGCGACGCCATTAACGTTTTCTCACAATATCGACTAAAATCCTGTAGCTCTCCGCTTTTTTATATCCGGAGTTTCGGCAATACTGTGACTCTTCATATTCATTTCAGGGCCAAGGTTGGTAGCGTTATTATGCGTTTAATACTTACGCTGTTTGTGCTGCTGTTTACCCAGCTATTTCTAAACCTCGCACATGCGTCGCCGCAGGCTCACGTCTCGGCTGAGCAAAAGAAAGGCCAAGTCAGTCAGGCCAGTCCTGATGACCGTAAAAAGCGTAAAGCTGATAAAAATACTAAAAAAGCCAAAATTGATAACAACAAAACCAATAGTAAAAATGTGACAAATAAAATAGCGACCAATAACGATAAAAAGAAAACGGCAGCTACCGCCAGCAAAACCATTAAGAAAAAGGCACAGGAAGTCAGCAAACCTACCAGCCCAAAAGTCACTAGTAGCAAAAAAACAAATATTAAAACTGCTAGCAATAAAAAAGCGACAGTTAAAAAAACCGAAAAAGTGGCTTACGGCCGTCATCGCAATAAAACCCAAGGTAAAGCCGCGACCGAATTAGTAGCAAACAGTAAAATAAAACTCAGCCCTGCGCATAAAAAACGCTATCAGCATGCTAAGCAGACAGCAATGAGCAAACTGATGAAGCAAGTGGGGAAACCTTATCGCTGGGGTGGCACCTCCCCTAATACAGGTTTTGATTGCAGCGGGCTTATTTACTACGCCTATAAAGATGTCATCAGAATAAAAATGCCACGCACTGCTAATGAAATGTATCATTTGCGTGATGCGGCACCGGTTAAGCGCGCTGAATTAGAAAGTGGTGATTTAGTGTTCTTCAATATTGCTAATCGCGGTGTTGCTGATCATGTCGGCGTTTATTTAGGTAACGGCAAATTTATTCAGTCACCACGCACCGGTGAAGAAATTCGTATCAGCATGCTAGACAACGACTACTGGCAAGATCATTATGTTGGCGCTCGTCGTGTTGTGACACCGAAAACTATCCGCTAAACCAAGCACCGCACCCGGTAGCCCTATCGGGTGCTTATTATCTGTCAAACACACCTGTCAAACATACCTATCAAACTTCAAACAGCCAATATCCCATCAAATGGTATGGTTATACCTGTCATTCCGGTTAAAAGTTGTTAAGATTAATACCCACAATAAAAATACAACAATTACGATTTTAACCGCTCCTCACCACATCTTAGTGAGCTAACGTTCGGATTTGAGGAGCAAACACCCTGAGCAACCCCGAAAGGAGAGAGCTATGTCTTTTGAATTACCGGCATTACCTTATGCACAAAATGCACTGGAACCGCACATTTCTGCTGAAACGCTGGAATACCATTACGGCAAGCACCACAACACCTATGTGGTAAACCTCAATAACCTGATCAAGGATACTGAGTTTGCAGGTAAATCCTTGGAGGAGATTGTCAAAACCTCCAGTGGCGGTATTTTTAACAATGCAGCGCAAGTTTGGAACCACACCTTTTACTGGCACTGTTTGTCACCTAATGGCGGTGGCGAACCGACAGGAAAAGTCGCCGATGCCATTAATCAATCCTTTGGATCTTTTGCTGAATTTAAAGCGCAATTTACTGATGCGGCAGTAAAAAACTTTGGCGCGGGCTGGACCTGGCTGGTCAAAAAAGCGGATGGCACGTTAGCTATTGTCAGCACATCAAATGCGGCGACACCGCTGACGACCGCTGATAAGCCATTGTTAACTGTAGATGTGTGGGAGCACGCTTACTATATTGATTATCGTAATGCGCGACCAAAATATCTGGAGAATTTCTGGGCGCTGGTGAATTGGTCTTTCGTTGAGAAAAACTTAGCCTGATAAGACAAGAAGCAAAAGACGCCGTGTAATCATATTACCAACAGAAATAATTAAGGGCGGGTTAACCGCCCTACTTATCACTTCACACCGGCATGCGGCTTAATTAATTCATGACCGCCACGAAGCTAAAGACAATAATCATCGCCAGTGCACCAACAGTCGTAATCAGCGACATTTTCAGATTGGTATCCATAAGAACTCCTCAGCCGGTTTATTTTAGTAGGGTAAAGGCACATAGTTAGTGCGTTAAATTATTTTCCCACAGTTAAGAAAAAAAATCTTGTGCTCATTACGCACTTTATAACATTGATTACCTCTTCCACTTTCCCTCCAGATCAGACAAAATTCGCAGTTCATAACTGTATGCCGACTAATAACGTCTAATAAATACTCTCAGACGACCATCTGACTTAGCTCTCCAGCCTACTATCTTGTTTCTGTCTGAGCGGTGTTCGAGTCATGCAGGCAAACGATTAACATAATACTTACCTGCTGTAACAGGTGAGCTTAGGAGTCATTCTTTTTATGGCAACGATTAAAGATGTGGCCAAACACGCGGGTGTGTCCACTACCACCGTTTCGCACGTTATCAACAAAACTCGTTTCGTCGCCGAAAACACCAAGGCCGCTGTGTGGGCGGCCATTAAAGAACTGCATTATTCACCGAGTGCTGTGGCGCGCAGTTTAAAAGTTAATCACACTAAATCAATTGGCTTGTTGGCGACATCCAGTGAAGCCCCCTATTTTGCCGAAGTGATCGAAGCGGTTGAAAATAGCTGTTATAGCAAAGGCTACACTCTGATTTTATGTAACTCTCATAATAATCTTGATAAACAAAAAGCCTATTTGGCGATGCTGGCACAAAAGCGTGTTGATGGCTTATTGGTGATGTGTTCAGAATATCCGGAACAGTTACTGGGAATGTTAGAGGATTATCGCAATATTCCGATGGTGGTGATGGATTGGGGGACTGCCCGTGGCGATTTTACCGACTCGATTATTGATAATGCATTTGAAGGCGGTTATTTAGCTGGCCGTTATCTTATTGAGCGTGGTCACCGCGATATCGGGGCTATCCCCGGCCAATTATCGCGTAATACCGGTGGCGGTCGCCATCAGGGCTTCCTAAAAGCATTAGAGGAGGCCAACATCACGCTGCGAGAAGAATGGGTGGTTCAAGGTGATTTTGAGCCAGAATCCGGCTATAAAGCCATGCATCAAATTCTGACACAAAAGCATCGTCCGACTGCTGTATTCTGTGGTGGCGATATTATGGCAATGGGCGCGATATGCGCCGCAGATGAATTAGGTTTGCGTGTACCACAAGATATTTCGGTGATCGGGTATGATAATGTGCGTAATGCTCGCTATTTCTCACCGGCGTTGACCACCATTCATCAGCCGAAAGAGCGATTGGGTGAAACGGCTTTTGCTATGTTGCTCGACCGTATTGTCAGCAAACGCGAAGATCCTCAAACCATTGAAGTACATCCTAAACTGGTCGAACGTCGTTCTGTTGCTGATGGCCCATTCCGCGATTATCGTCGCTAAGCACAGTTATCGCCCTAAACATTTAGTCTGCCGGTAGCGCCCTGTTACCGGCGGCTAATTCTGCCGTATATCATCATCCGTGCCATTATCATCTTTTAACCACTCATCATTTAACGTGACACTGTCACTCAAGTACTCCAACATCCAGGCTAAGGCTGGGGAATGGTTGTTCTGCTCCCACGTCAAGCAACACGGGCTAGCAGGTAAGGGTTCCGCGAGTGTTAAGGCTGCCAGTTTCCCTTGTGCAATCAGGGGCGATACCATATGAGCGGGCACCATGCCAATACATAACCCCTCACACAGACAGTCTATGCCCGTCGCCCAATCCGGTGCCACTAATCGCTGTTGGTTATCCAACGTCCAGGTATCTCGTTTCGGCAAATTTCGCGCCGTATCCTCTAAACAGAGGGAGGGATAAGGCCGCAACTGATCGTCGTTAAGTGGCCCGGTTAGCTGCGCTAAAGGGTGATTAATACTCACTACGCAATGCCAGGTCAGAAAACCCATGTCACGGAAGACAAACCGCCCACCAACAGGGATGGCACGAGTCGCACCAATGGCCATATCCGCTTGCCCATCTACCAGCGCATCCCAAACGCCGTTAAAGACTTCATAGCGCACCCGCAATTCGATATCGGGAAAATGGCGATAAAAATCCAGTACTAAACGGCGACTTCGCTGAGGTTTGACGATTTTATCAACCACGATATTTAATTGCCCGCGCCAGCCATTCGCCACTTGTTGACATTGACGACGTGTGTCATTCATTTTTTTGATAACATCACGCGATTCTTTAATAAAAACTTTGCCTGCTTCGGTCAATTCCACATCCCGATGGCGTCGCGCAAAAAGCGGCACAGCTAACCACTCCTCCAATTGACGCACGGTATAGCTTATCGCAGACGGCACGCGGTGCAATTCTTGCGCAGCAGCACTAAAACTCCCAGTGCGCGCAACAGCATCCACCACATCCAATGAGTATTCTGACCACATGGTTTGGCGCTTCCTTTAGACGGAGTATTTGATATCAATTTTTTTGATAGCATGTCGCAAATATTACCGTTTCACAACCGAATATCGCGTCGTTAGAATGCCCCCCGCAATTAATTTTCGATAACAAAAGTTTTACCTGCAAAAACTATAATGAGAAACAAATAATGAAAACGACATCGAGCTTCATGTTCTACCTGGCCGGTTTGAGCATGTTGGGGTATCTGGCCACTGACATGTATTTGCCCGCCTTTGGTGCCATGCAACAAGAACTCCAAACTTCCGCCGGCTCCATCAGCGCCAGCCTCAGTATCTTTCTCGCAGGTTTCGCTATCGCCCAACTTATCTGGGGACCCGTTTCGGACAAAATAGGCCGCAAACCGGTGCTGTTAGCTGGATTGGGTTTATTTGCCATCGGCTGCCTGGGAGTTTTATGGGTTGAAACTGCGGCGCAGTTATTAGTTTTGCGCTTTATTCAGGCGGTGGGGGTCTGTTCCGCTGCGGTGAGCTGGCAAGCTTTAGTGGTCGATCGTTATCGCGACGGCAAGGCCAACCGAGTATTTGCGACCATTATGCCATTAGTGGCGTTATCCCCTGCGCTCGCGCCATTACTGGGTGCCTGGTTATTAAACCATTTCAGCTGGCGTTCAATTTTTGTCGTGCTATTGGTGATTACCCTGCTGCTACTGATTCCGACCGCCTTGCTTAAGGAACGGAAAAAAACAGCATCGGATAACGTAGATAAAAACAAAAACGCTATTAGTTTCTGGCAGTTGCTGAAGTCTCCGGTATTCAGCGGTAACGTGATGATGTTTGCTGCATGCAGTGCCGGTTTTTTTGCCTGGCTAACGGGTTCACCTTTTATTTTAGGCGATATGGGATATAGCCCGAATGTTATTGGTTTGAGTTATGTTCCACAAACATTAGCCTTTCTACTGGGGGGGTTTGGTTGTCGTAGTGCATTGAGCCGAATCAAGGGAAACACCCTGCTGCCGTGGCTATTAGCGGGTTATGCTATCAGTATGATCGCACTCTATCTGATAGCAACGCTGACGACGCCCACACTGGTGACCTTACTTATTCCATTCTGCTTAATGGCGCTTGTGAATGGTGCCTGCTACCCTATTATCGTAGCAAATGCATTAATGCCCTTTCCAGCCAGTACGGGTAAAGCAGCAGCGTTGCAAAACACACTACAACTGGGCTTGTGTTTTATTGCCAGCATGCTGGTGTCGGCCTATATCAGCCAACCTTTGCTGGCAACCGTCACTGTGATGCTGTCAACGGTAGCTTTAGCCGCATTGGGATATGGCATTCATTGCTATGCGTTGAGGAAAGAAAAAGTCCATACTGATAATAATGACTATAATTGCGTGGAGTCATAATTCCTTGTAAAAATAGTCACTAAGCGAAATTTAGGCCGGGAAAGATTTAGTATTGAGAAAGCTTCCCGGCAAGCCTATACTCGGTTTAACCAATTAGAATATCATTTAAAAAAAGCATTATCTTAAGCACTTACTGGACGCGTGGATTGCGTCACATTTACTCTTATGGATGAGTAGCCCTAAATTAGGGTTTCTTCTTAATCTTCCTCTGTCCGTAATGGATACCAGACACCAACTTTATTGGTATGTATCTGCGCATATAGATTTTATCGCGGGTCATAAGTCAGAAGAAAGTGATGGAGAAGCTATGAGTTCATCCTGTATAGAAGACCAGAGTATTCAAGAAAATCCGTGGTTTCGCATTGTACAAGAAATGCTGAGCCGCGCTGATATTGAAATCAATGGCTCACGTCCCTTCGATATTAGAGTTAATAATCCAGACTTCTTTAAGCGGGTATTACAAGAAGGATCTTTGGCATTAGGTGAGAGTTATATGGATGGCTGGTGGGAATGCGATCGACTGGATATTTTCTTCCAGCGCGTTCTCAGGGCTGGTCTGGAGCATCAACTTCCACACCATTTCAAAGATACTTTACGCATTGCAGCCGCACGTATTATCAATTTGCAATCAAAGAAACGAGCCTGGATTGTCGGCAAAGAACATTACGATCTCGGTAATGATCTATTTAGCCTAATGCTCGACCCCAACATGCAATATTCTTGTGCCTATTGGAAAGATGCGGCCACCCTTGAGCAAGCGCAGGAAAATAAATTGCAGATGATCTGTGAGAAGCTGCAATTAGCGCCTGGCATGAAACTACTCGATATTGGTTGTGGCTGGGGCGGGCTTGCCGCTTACGCCGCGCGCCATTTTGGAGTGTCGGTTTCAGGGGTAACGATTTCAGCTGAACAACAGAAATTGGCACAAAAACGCTGCGAAGGTTTGGATGTCACTATTTTGCTGCAAGATTATCGCGACCTGGATGAACAATTCGATCGTATAGTCTCGGTGGGAATGTTCGAACACGTCGGCCCTAAAAATTACAACACCTACTTTGAGGTAGTTAAGCGTAATTTAAAACCTGACGGATTATTCTTGCTGCATACCATCGGCGCTAATCGTACCGACCTGAGTGTTGACCCGTGGATTGATAAATATATTTTCCCCAATGGGTGTCTGCCGTCGGTACAACATATTGCCAAGGCCAGCGAACCTTATTTCATCATGGAAGATTGGCATAATTTCGGGGCAGATTACGACCGAACATTAATGGCCTGGTATGAACGTTTCCAAGCAGCGTGGCCAAAATTAGCTGAGAATTACTCGCCTCGATTTGAGCGGATGTTTAGCTATTATCTGAATGCCTGTGCCGGTGCATTCCGCGCCAGAGATATTCAATTGTGGCAGGTATTATTCAGCCCCAACGGGGTAGAAGGCGGTATTCGGGTCGCTCGTTAATGTCTAGCGTGATTCTTTTTTAAAAAGGCAGGAGCACATCAGCCCTGCCTTTTATCATGCTATGCGCGAGCGACTTTTTCAGCCGCTGCTGCTACCTGAGCAATTTCGCGTTGCGCCAATACGCGCTCAACGGTATCCACTACAGCCTGTGTTTGTGGGTCTATTTCAATATTCACCCGATGCCCCAGTCGTTTTTTACCTAATGTGGTTCGCGCCAGTGTTTCCGGAATCAAATGGACGCAAAAACGGTTACCCACCACCTCGCCGATGGTCAGACTGATACCATCAATACCGATAAAGCCTTTGTGTAATACATATTTCATTAAATCGTCGCTGGGCAGTCGAAACCAGATCTGACGGTTATTTTCTGAGGTATATATTTTGGCTATTTCAGCGGTACAAATAATATGACCGGACATAAGATGCCCGCCAATTTCATCACTAAATTTAGCGGCCCGCTCCAGATTAACCACATCGCCGACTTTAATATCACCCAAATTGGTAATACGCAGCGTTTCCTTCATTAAATCAAAACTGACTCGATTTCCATTAACTTCTGTCACTGTCAAACAGCAGCCATTGTGGGCCACTGAAGCACCTAATGCTAATTCAGGTAACATTTCAGTTGGCATTTCGACTACATGGGTGCGGAAGTTGGATTTCTCGTCAATGGCAACCACTGGCGCGGTGCCTTGAACAATACCGGTGAACATACGCCATGCCTCTTATCTGTAGAAAAAAGTTTAATTGCCTTGATTTTGCCTCAGAAGATAAGGAAAACCAAACCACTTAGACTAAAAATCTGTATTCGCGTTATTTCATTGAAACTGAATGACAAGGATTGCTTAAGCTCGACGGGGAGGTACAATCTTTTATACTCTTCGTGTTCCAAGAGTATTATGTTTTCCCGCTATTTTATTTATCGGCTACAAAACGATAAATTATCGCTACTGAAATTATAACTAGGTTATACCCATGCATCGTGAAGAACGATGGGTAGATAAAGGTGCATACGTGCAGAAGTATATCGTCGAAGCGCGTAGCTTGTTGGCTCTCGCTATTCCTGTTGTTATCGCGCAATTGTCCCAAACCGCCATGGGTGTGGTTGACACTATTATGGCCGGTTCTGTCAGTGCAACCGATATGGCTGCGGTGGCGGTGGGGACCTCAATCTGGTTACCGGCTATCTTATTTGGTCACGGATTATTGTTGGCGTTGACGCCGACGGTAGCCCAACTTAATGGTTCCGGGCGGCGCAACCAAATTGCTCATCAGGTCAGACAGGGATTCTGGCTGGCATCCTGTGTCTCGGTATTAATTATGGTGGTCATCTATAATAGCGACCACGTGATTAAGCAGATGCACAACATTG
>NZ_JBLWEX010000183.1:0-13947 GCF_048323875.1 Yersinia sp. LJYL362 | reverse complement strand
AATAGTCAGTGATGGTGAATTTTCTATTAAAATAAGTTGCTAGTCTGCCATTCAAAGCGTAAAGATATTCTCAGGCCAAAATTGTGAAATGAATATCGATGGAACGTACAATTAAATTTTGCCCCGGTGTGGGTAGCTCGGCACATGTTATTCAACATACAGAGCTACTCCTTACCTCAGTCTATATTGAGCATCCTTTGCTCATCATGGTTAACCGTGGGCATAAAGTCATTCGCTGGGATAATCAAGAGTGCATCGTCCGGCCGGGTGAAATAGTCGCCGTCAGTAGTGGCCAAACAATTGACATAATTAATGGACTATCTACTGAGGGGCTATTTTTTAGCCACCAACTTCGCTGCGATCCGCGTTTGATAACGACATTTGCTAATCACCCTGCCTCTGCAGGCCTTGGCGTTATACCTGGGGTTATGCCGGTGCGTGATTTGGCACCTGAATTTATTAATACTTTTGGTAATACATTTAAAGCAATATCCGATGTGGGTGATATCCCTCCTACTATTGTCAGGCACCGTATGCTTGAGTTATTACTTTGGTTAGCTCAGCGCGGTGTTAAATTTAGACTTAATGATGATCATTTATTAAGTGAAAAGGTACGACGCTGCCTGTCAATTGACCCACACAAAATATGGTCAGCCGCTGAAGTTGCCGATCATATGGCAATGAGCGAAGTGGTATTGCGGCGAAAATTAGCGGCCGAAAATATACTCTTACGTGATTTGATGATTGATGTCCGTATGACCAGCGCTTTACGTTTATTGCAAGGTACTGATTGGCCAATTTCATTAATTGCCAGTCAAGTTGGTTATGAAAGCGCATCACGTTTCGCAGAACGCTTTCGTAAACGTTTTGGATTTGCTCCTACAGCCATACGCGGGCATCATCGCTTACAACCTATGGATACTGATCCCCCCCCAGTGAGCTTTCAGCGTTATTTAAACCTAATTTAGGGCCTGGATGAGTCTGTTCAGACTCTATTTTTGATCTTTTTCGCCAGGATTTATCTACCCTCCCGCCATACACCCCGTTGCATCCCCTCATATTTTTGCTCAGCATCATCCGGACTGTTAAATACTGCTTTTAGATATTCCACACACTAAAACATTATTTTTTAGGCCACCTCCAGTTTTTTCCTCCAGCAATACAACCTTAATATCGATAAAAGCCTTTATAATCATATGAATAAATGTAAGCCACTGAAAGAAAGAGGAATATGTCACTTCTGCAAGGGCATCCTATGATTAAAATTGGTTAAATAATATCCTCTCAGGATCGCAATGATGCCCAGTAACTTGCTCGGACTAAAAAGCCGCTATCCATTGCATATCCAGATTGCGGTACTCTTCACTCTATTGATTGTCTCAATCGGTACCGTCATTATCATTTTCAGTCATAGCCAATTGACTAAATTGACTGAAATCAGCACCAACCGGCAGTATCAAAAAACGGGTGAGGCAATCGCAGCAGAATTAGACGCAGTAACACGGCCCATGATGATGTCTGTCAACATCCTTGCCAGTATGCAAATTACAGAGTTATCAACACTTGAACAGCGCATGAGTTTTGTCGGTAAATTTATTGAAATACTGAAACAGAATGATTATGCCAGTGCCGTATATAGTGCCTATCCTAATGGCGATTTATTTATGTTGCGGCGTCTGACCGAAGCTAACCGTAAACTATTTCACGCCCCAGAGGGAGCCGAGTGGATGATTCAAAGTAATCGATTCCTCGACAGTTTGCCAGAAAAACGGTTTATTTATCTGAACGAAAAGCAGCAAGTCATTGCCGTTATGCCCAGAGATAATGATAACTATGATCCCAGAAAGCGGGATTGGTTTATTTTGGCATCAGCCACCCCTGGTCTTATTACATCACCTATTTATATTTTCAAGGGGACCGGTGAAGCGGGTTTCACTTATAGTCGTCAGTCTGAAAATAATCAGGCAATTATTGGGTTGGATGTTTCCCTAGCCTCGTTATCGCAGTTTTTAATAAGACAGAACCTACCGCCTGGCAGCCAGGCTATTATTATAAATTCTCACGGTGAGGTTATAGCAAGCTTACCTAAACCTAAAGATTCCCCAGTAGGCCCTACTCATGCGGATAAGCAAATCCCGGTATTACAAACATTATTAGATACCCAAGAAAATAGCCTTGTGAGCAATAACCAACAGGCTAATAACAATGGCAACAGCATCATGTTTGAAGCGCAAGGTAAGCACTGGTACGGCTCCATTGTCGATATTGATAACAGCGGCAATAAATATCAGCTAGTTATTGCGACGCCAGCCAGTTATTTGACTGCTGATGCAAACTCCATTCGGAATCACTCAACCCTTATCGCCTTTATCCTATTAATACTCAGTTTACCGTTGGTGTGGTATTTCTCTCGGAAGATATCCAATCCACTGATTCGCCTCCGCCAGGATGCTGATTCCATCAGTAACTTGCATTTCGAAGAGCGTGAGTCTGAACATTCTATGATTGAAGAAGTCGATGAACTGCACAAATCGATGTCAAAAATGAAATCGACACTGAAGCAGTTTATTTCAATGGGAAATATGCTGACAGCGGAAAATAACTTCTTCCGCCAGATGCAGGGGTTATTAAGTGAAACAACTGAAATCGCCGCGATGACCGGCGGCATTATATTCCTTGCAGATAAACAAGAAGGCCATTTCACACCGACAGCATTTCGTTGGAATGGTGAAAATATCCCAGTAGCTGAAATGTCCTCATTGAGTATAACAGAAGATAACTTCACCACTTTCCAGCCCGTTCTTGAGGGAAAAACTATTGCTGGAACGCTAAATAAAGAAAATATATTCAGTCAATTACAAGACTTCTTACAGCCTTATTTACCCTTACGGTTTGTTGCTGTGCCCATGAAAACTCACGATAAACAACTTTTAGGTTTTTTGTTGCTATTTAACCCTTATCAATTAAATGCAGAACGTGAACGTTCTAAAATTCAATTAGTTAATGCACTGGTCGGCAGTTTATCTGTTTCCGTAGAGACCCAGCAATTATTGCAGGAGCAAAAAAACCTGCTCAATGCATTTATTGAGCTTATTGCGGGAGCTATCGATGCCAAGAGTGCCTATACCGGCGGCCACTGCCAGCGAGTCCCTGAAATCACCAAAATGCTTGCCAGAGCCGCAGTGAATATCAAAGAAGGACCGTTCGCTAACTTTAATTTATCTGAAAATGAGTGGGAAGAACTGCATACAGCATGCTGGCTACACGATTGTGGCAAGATAACGACACCTGAATTTGTCGTGGACAAATCGACAAAACTGGAATTAATCTATGATCGTATTCATGAAATACGCATGAGATTTGAAGTCATAAAACGTGAAAAAGAGATCGACTTCTTACGTCGTCATGCCACCGTTAACGTCAATGAAACTGATCAACAAGCACTGGCTGCGGAATTGCGCCAATTGGATGATGATTTTTACTTTATTGCCCACTGCAATATCGGTGGTGAATTTATGTCTGATGAAGCGATCGCGCGTATTCAGCAAATTGCCGGATATCAGTGGACTCGAACATTAGACGATAATGCCGGTATTGCTCAGGAAGAACGCGAGCGCAAAGCCCGGCAGCCAGCAATCCCATTACCAGTGCAAGAGCCTCTATTGGCAGATAAAAAAGAGCATATTATCTACCGAGATAATAAGAATAAACGCCCAGAGTATTATGATTTCAAACTACCAGAACCCACTTTGCTTTATAACCGTGGTGAGATTTATAACCTCAGTATTCGGCGTGGTACCTTGACCGAAGAGGATCGTTATAAAATAAATGAGCACATTATGCAGACTATTGTCATGCTCAAAAAACTCCCCTTCCCGCGTACCATGGCGAATGTTCCCTCTATTGCCGGTGGTCACCATGAGCGTATGGATGGCAAGGGATATCCCTATCAACTCACTTATAAACAGATGAGTATTCCGGTTCGAATGATGGCTATTGCTGATGTATTTGAAGCACTGACAGCCGCAGATCGTCCTTATAAACCAGGGAAATTATTATCTGAAGCACTCAATATTATGTTGAAAATGGTGAATGAAAATCACCTGGATAGAGAGCTATTTATTTTATTCCTGGAATCTGGAATCTGGCATGAATATGCCATTGCTCACTTGAAGGCAGACAAAATCGATGATGTGGATATTTCGGTAATACTACAAAAAATTGGCCATCAAAATATAGTGCTGGCACAAAGCGCTTAGTCAGCAAGAAATAGAGAGTCATCGGTGGGCGTTAAGGTTATGTTATGCTAAATCAAATCATTTTATAGTCGGCAATGTTGGGAGCAAATACGTGTTCTACAGTTACGGTGAAACAGAGATAAATCATCTTAAGCGGCGGGACAAAAAGATGGCGACAGCTATCGAGCGATTAGGAATGATTGCCCGCCCATTATCACCAGATTTATTTGCTGCACTCATCAGAAACATTGTTGATCAGCAAATTTCTGTTAAAGCGGCACTCACCGTTAATGCACGTCTGATGACATTAGTCGGCACGGTAACACCAATAACTATTGCCGCAGCACCGATAGAAGCTATTCAGGGCTGCGGAATGACGATGCGCAAAGCCGGATATATTAAAGGTGCAGCGAATGCAGCACTTGATGGATCTCTGGATTTATCAGCTATTTCTTTGTTACCGGATAATGAGGTCATTACCCAGCTTTCGAGCCTGAATGGTATCGGTATCTGGACGGCAGAAATGCTACTTATTTCTTCACTTTCTCGCCCTGATGTGCTCAGTTGGGGTGATTTGGCGATCCGCCGCGGCATGATGAATTTATATCGCCACAAAACGCTACCGCGCGAACGTTTTGAACGCTATCGCCGCCGTTACACGCCTTATGGCACAACCGCATCTCTTTATTTATGGGCATTGTCACATGAAGTTTAGACACCCATATTCATAATGTGAAGTGGCTGATTTTATATTCGCGTAAGTTCGTGTGAACTTCGCGGCTGGCAGTGACTTACCGCAAAGTGTCTCAACTGTGATTGGCATAGTTCGAGTTAGTTTGCGGTAATTTTTTGCCCCATTTTTGCCCCATTCACCATTGCAGTATCAAAATGCACTCATGCCCATCTTGCAGCCAACACGCATCCTGCACCAAAGATAGTGTTTAAGTTACGTTTAGAAAGCGTAATGATTGTGTGTGCTCTGTGCCTGAGATACCATCCACACAGCATAAAAAAGAATAATATAATTCGAGGTAAGCATGGCTATTGATGCCACTGAAAATTCTAATTACAAAAATCCTGAAGTCGCTCATAAACTGAACTCAATCCAGTTTTGTCGTGCTATCGCTTTCTTAATGGTGCTAATGCTACATCGCACACCCACTTGGGATTTATTTTATATTTTCCAACATGGTAATTATGGTGTTTTATTATTTTTTATCATTAGCGGATTTATAATTACTTTTCTTAACCTTAATGGAAAAATAGATAGTACAAGAATATTCCTAATAAAAAGATTTGCGCGAATATTTCCTATCTACTGGATAACCACACTCCTATGTATAATAGTGGCATATTATAATTATCTCACAGGGTTTGACGGATGGTCACCATTAGCAGATTTTACGAAAATAGGATGGATGCAGACTTTCACTCTTCTACCTTTACAAGATGGATGGCTTGTAAATGTTGTTGCGTGGAGTTTGATATATGAAATATGGTATTACATCATATTTTCTATCTTTATTTATATTTTGAGGGATAAGTTTATATTAGGTGTTCTTGGGTATGCATATGTTGTCCTTGCCATTCAATTGTTATTCCCAAAAATCACACATTCTGATTTTTTAGCAATAAACTGGTCAATTATATTCTCAACGCTTAATTGGTTTTTTATTATGGGTGCATGCATTGCTTACATATTGTTTGATAAAATCAGAAAATACAAGTTGTTGTGCTATTTCACTCTATTATCATGTTTTTTATTTCAAGTATTGCTAGGTTACAAAAACCAATATGCAGCAAAAGGGGAGCAAATAACAGAACTTGTGTTGCTTGCTTCGTCTCTCACTCTAATAATTGGCTGCCTGTATCTTGAAATAAATAAAAACTTTAAATTCCCGAAAACAATTGTTTTCATAGGCAACATTTCTTATACATTGTACCTTTTTCACTATGTGTGGGTTGAAATAGTTAGAGGGGTTTTTAGCGAGTTCATTCCAGGATTATATAAAGATTCAATTACTGAAAAAACCGCTTACTACATAAGCTTATTTATTATTAGTTTCATTATATATAAATATATTGAAATTCCATCAAATAAATTTTTGAGAAAAAAATTACTTTCTAAAAAGGCATTGTCAACTTAAAAAGTTCTTAACACTATCAATAGGCATCAGATACTGATGCCTATTGATAAATTATCTTTTAAGTTCGGGCGGTTGAATAAATTCCCCGTCTTTATACTCCCAGCCCAACCCGCACACATTAACGCATTTTACTAGAATTAAACCATCAGGCGGTTCCCATCCTGTCCCATCCTCCAATACTATTGTGTTTACAACGATACTATTGCTATCTACCAGAGCGTGAATACTCATGCTGAATACTCCCAAATAATTAGATATCCATTAGCGCCATTTCCCCCAACTTTCTGGGTTTGAGATATGTTGTTAAATTGCCCTGCCCCGCCAGTCCCATAATTACCTAACTGTGTTCTTTCTGTGGAAACATAGTTTGTCCCAACTCCAAGAGATACAGTAACTGTTGGATTGTTTTGCTGCCCAAAAGCTGAAGTTATTATTTGCCCACCACCACTGACTGTTGGCGAAAGCGGTCCACTTTGTCCAGTTGAGCCTCCTGGTGGTACATGAGGGTTCCCCACTACCGACCCCGGCCCCCCGGGGCAGGTTAAAATACTGCCGAATGTTGTTCCCCCGCCTGTTGGTCCAGCCCCTAATATTCCTACCCCACCAGAACCAATAACTACTGACGCAGTGCTCGGCACGGACGTGTATAAAACTTTCGCGTAAGCACCGGGACTACCAACTGATGTAATTGCATTCTGACTGGCCGAGGTTGCTGATATAGCACCTGATGCCCCGCCGCCACCTACTGCCTCTACAATGATATATCCAGTGCCAGTAGTGGGCGTATAAGTGCCAGTTGATGTAAATGTCTGCGTATTCAGCAACCGGCCGGAAAACTTGCTCGGCGTTAATCCGATATTTGCTTGTGTTGTTGCTTGAGCAACAGAACCCGCAGCGGCAATTTCAGATAGGTTGTTAGTGGTCTTTAATGCCTTATCCCCCATATCCTTAACTGCTTTCGGCGTTGCGGCGAGTATTTCGCTGACGCTGGTTGTAGAGCTGCTAAGCTGGACAACGCCTTTCTGGGTTAATGAGGCATCTTTAAGGTCAGGGATACCCAAAGTAATCAGATGTTGTATGGCAGCAAGTAATTGCGCGCGATCCGCTTTATTTAAAACAAAGCCAGCTGCTTCAACAACTCCCGCCAGTTCTTCCTGCACGGCATCAAAGTAATCATCATCCAATGCCGTGGCCGGTACGCCAGTTTGTGGGTTACCACGGGTAAAGCCGTTCTTACCCGCGCCAAATTTATCAACCTGGGCGGTTGGGGTATCAATACGATGCATAAAAGGTTACTCCGGGTATAAGAAAGTCACATAGGTGTGCGAAGGACAAAGTTTGTTAATGACGCATTCGGCGGTGGTATCGCCCCACGTTCTCAGGCTGTCGGTGTAGACAGAGGCGCAGGTCATGTCTGTTATCTGGGTGACATTCGGCATATTGACCTGCCACCAGTAGCGCCACTCTTCTGCATAAAGCGAGTCAATACAGGTCGCGGTACAACGAAAAACATCACTTTCAAACTGGGTGATAGTGGCATCTGGATAGCCCAGCGCCGCCAGTTGTGCCAGATAAAAACCCTTGTTAATCCCGCCCGGGACATTGATTTTTGCATCCAGTCGCTGTTGCCGCTGGGCCAAGGTCTGTACACCAGGCGGTGCGCATGAGTCCGGCAGGCCCGTTATCTGCTCATAGCGATCGATAAGCTCAGTGGTGGTGCGCGGATCAACCTCTAGCATCAGGCTATCGCCGTGCTGATGGGCGCGAGAGTAGGACGGTGCCAATCCCAGCAGTAGAGGATCATCCCCCTCCCATGCCGGGCCGCGCGGCAGCAGGTTTGTTAATAATTGGCTATAGCTGTCGGTTAAGTCCACGTTAGCTCTCCCACAATCGGCAATTCTGTGGCAGCCAGCGGGATATCATCGGTCGGGCTGACCAGAACGTGCTTATATTCCCCAGTGGCAATACTGATAACGAGGGGTGAGTTTTTTAGAATGCTTGATGGTTGCACCCATCAACAAATAAAAAACTTATGGACACTGGCGGTATATACCGGAATGCGGCACGGAGAGATTTGCGCGCTTGCATGGGAGGATGTTGATCTTGAGGCTGGAACAATTATGGTAAGGCGAAATCTCACCCGGGTTAAGCAGTTTACTTTACCGAAAACTGACGCAGGAACAGATCGCGTTATTCAATTGACGGACAATGCAAAAGAAACTCTTCGCAGTCAAATGCTATATACCAGGATGGGGCCTCAATATGAAATACTGATCCATACAAGAGAGGCAAGGAAAACAAGAAAAGACCGTTGCACTTTCGTTTTCATTCCCAAGGTTACATCTTCAAATCAAATCTGCGGTGATTACTACTCGACAGAATCATTAGGGCAGATATGGAACAATGCATTAAGGAGATCAGGAATCAGATCCAGAAAACCATATCAATCGCGCCATACTTTCGCATGCTGGTTGCTATCTGCCGGGGCCAACCCATCATTCATTGCATCACAGATGGGTCATGCATCAGCACAGATGGTTTTCTCTGTTTATGGGGAGTGGATGCCAGACAGTAATGATGAACAGATGGCATTAATCAATGCAAAATTTTCTCAAAATGCCCCACTCATGCCCCATAAGAAAATTGGATAGTCGTTTTTGCTATATAATTCAATAACCTTACCCAGTCACACACCCATATTCATAACGTCTTGATAAGCCGCTACTAATTTATTACGTACTTGAATACCGAGCTGCAAAGATACAGATGATTTCTGCATATTTACCATCACGTCATTTATGCCTACGCCGGGCACACCTAATTCAAAATTCTGCGCTAACGTACGGGCTGTTTGCTGGTTTTCACTGATTTTGCCGATAGCCGCTTTTAATTCACTCGCAAAGCCAGCCTCTGCGGGCAGCGTTTTCGCTGAGCCTGATGCTTGCAATGCAGTGACCTGCAACTGCTGTAAAACCCCTTCAATACCTTGAACAGACATACTCATCCCCAGAGTGCTTCAGTTGGTCAATAACTGCGTGGCAAATCGATAAGTTACTGCAGTTGTTTGCCATCAAGCAGGTATCACTTTTTTCAGGATGACACCCTAACACATCATTTTTGAGCTAAAGCGGCTAAATAGACACAAAAATACCAGCTTATTGAGCCATCGAATTTCCACTTACAGCAAATAATGGCATGCCGATATAGTCCAAATAATTCGAGTTGCAGGAAGGCGGCAAGGGAGAGAGTCCCGATGAGCTTACTGTAGTAAGTGATTCGGGTGATTGAGCGCGGCCAACGCACATGCGGCTTGAAGTATGACGAGTATAAAAGGGGATATCAGCTATTGATGCGTTATCGCTCACAGCATTTGGGAGTCTGTTTTGTTCCAACACATTAGTTATATAAAAAATACTAACTCAAACGTTATTCAGCTTGGCCAAGGACGTGTATGAATGCCTCGATAACTGGCGGTGAAAATCGTGAGAACACCTTTACGACGACACTGGCACGCCTACGCGCGAATCCAAAAATCCCATTGCTGATTGCTGCGGCTGCGGCCGTCGCTATTCTTGTCGCGCTGATGTTATGGGCTAAAAGCCCAGATTATCGCGTTCTTTATAGCAACCTGAATGATCGTGATGGTGGTGATATCGTCACGCAGTTGACGCAACTGAATATTCCCTATCGCTTCGCTGATAATGGCGGAGCATTGCTGATCCCGGCAGATAAAGTGCATGAAACCCGTCTGCGTCTGGCTCAACAAGGTTTACCGAAAGGTGGTGCCGTAGGCTTCGAACTACTGGATCAGGAAAAATTTGGCATCAGCCAATTCAGTGAACAAGTCAACTACCAGCGGGCGCTGGAAGGCGAACTGGCACGAACGATTGGCACACTCGGCCCGGTATTAAATGTGCGGGTGCACTTAGCCATGCCGAAACCGTCACTGTTTGTCCGTGAGCAAAAATCACCAACTGCCTCTGTCACCTTAGCCCTGCAACCTGGTCGCGCACTTGACGATGGTCAAATCAACGCCATCGTCTATATGGTTTCCAGCAGCGTAGCGGGCTTACCGCCTGCCAACGTTACCGTCGTCGATCAAACCGGTCGTCTGTTGACACAATCGGATAGCGCCGGCCGTGATTTAAATGCAGCGCAACTCAAATTTACCAATGAAGTTGAGAACCGCTTCCAACGCCGCATTGAAACTATCCTGGCACCGATGGTGGGCAGCGGTAATGTTCACGCGCAAGTGACTGCACAAGTTGATTTTGCCAGCCGTGAGCAAACGGACGAAGAGTACAAACCGAATCAGGCTGCTAACCAAGGGGCGGTGCGCTCTCAGCAAGTCAGTACCAGCGAACAACTGGGTGGGACCAATGTCGGGGGAGTTCCTGGCGCGTTGTCCAACCAACCATCCGCGACACCGGTCGCACCGATTGAAGTCCCTCAGGCAACCCCTGCGGCAGGTGCTGGCGCGGCGGCGAATGCCGCTAATGCAGCCAATCGTCCAGCAACCGCAGCCAGACAAACCGCGACGTCCAGTAATAGTCGTCACGACCAAACCACCAACTTCGAAGTTGACCGTACTATCCGCCATACCCAGCAACAAGCTGGCATGGTGCAGCGCCTCTCCGTTGCAGTGGTGGTTAATTACGGCAGCGATAAAGCAGGCAAACCTATCGCGCTGAGCAAAGATCAGTTGGCGCAAGTGGAATCGCTAACCCGTGAGGCCATGGGCTTCTCCACGGTACGCGGCGACACATTAAATGTGGTGAACACACCGTTTAATGCCACTGACGATGCTAGCGGCAGTAACTTGCCATTCTGGCAACAGCCGTCATTCTTTGATCAGCTGCTGAATATTGGTCGCTACTTACTCATCTTACTGGTGGCGTGGATCTTGTGGCGCAAACTGGTGCGCCCATTGATTGCTAAGAAACAAGAAGCAGATAAAGCAGCGGCGTCGGTCAATAACATTGTCCAGGCTGCACAAACCACTGAAACAGCGAAACAAACTAAAGAAGAGCTGGCCCTGCGTAAGAAAAATCAGCAGCGAGTAAGTGCTGAAGTTCAGGCCCAGCGTATACGCGAACTAGCGGATAAAGACCCACGTATTGTCGCGCTGGTTATCCGTCAATGGATGAGTAATGACCAATGAGCCTGACCGGAACTGAAAAAAGCGCCATCATGCTGATGACTCTGGGTGAAGACCATGCCGCCGAGGTGTTTAAACACCTCTCCTCGCGCGAAGTTCAACAACTCAGTACCACCATGGCGAGTATGCGTCAGGTTTCTCACCAACAGTTGGTTGATGTATTGGCTGAGTTTGAAGACGATGCAGAGCAATATGCCGCACTGAGTGTGAATGCCAGCGATTACCTGCGCACCGTGCTAATAAAAGCATTGGGGGAAGAACGCGCCTCCAGTCTGTTGGAAGACATTCTGGAATCACGCGAAACCACCAGTGGCATGGAAACCCTCAACTTTATGGAACCGCAGATGGCGGCCGATCTGATCCGCGACGAACATCCGCAGATTATCGCCACTATTTTGGTTCATCTGAAACGTGCTCAAGCGGCCGATATCCTGGCGCTGTTTGACGAACGTCTGCGTAACGATGTCATGTTGCGTATTGCCACCTTCGGCGGCGTTCAGCCAGCAGCATTGGCTGAATTGACCGAAGTGCTGAACAACCTGCTCGATGGTCAGAATCTCAAACGCAGCAAAATGGGCGGTATCCGTACCGCGGCTGAGATTATCAACCTGATGAAAAGCCAGCAGGAAGAGACGGTTATGGACGCAGTACGCGAATACGACGGCGAGCTGGCTCAGAAGATCATCGACGAAATGTTCCTGTTCGAGAACCTGGTCAGTGTCGACGACCGCAGCATCCAGCGTTTACTGCAAGAGGTCGACAACGAGTCGCTACTGATTGCGTTGAAAGGTGCCGATCAGGCGCTGCGCGAGCGCTTCCTCAGCAACATGTCGTTGCGAGCAGCAGAAATTCTGCGCGACGATCTGGCCACCCGTGGGCCGGTACGTATGTCTCTGGTCGAAAACGAACAGAAAGCCATCTTGCTTATCGTCCGTCGTTTGGCGGAAAGCGGCGAGATAGTCATCGGCGGCGGCGAGGATATCTATGTCTGATAGGATTAATACCCTGCCCTGGCAACCCTGGTCATTGAATGACTTTGCCAGCCAACCTGAGCCTACCGCGGCGGCCACTGCGCCGCCGGATATCAGTATGCTGTTTACTGATGAGCCCAGAGAGGACGGCGAACCAACAGAAGGTGATGAACAGCAGATATTGATGAACCTGCAACTCGAAGCCGAGAAGCAGGGTCGCCAGCAAGGATTTGCCAAAGGGTTACAAGAAGGCCTGGATAAAGGTTATCAAACCGGTTTGGAAGAGGGTCATCAACAAGCGCTGGCAGATGCTGAGAAGCAGTTGGCACCCATCACCGCACACTGGCAAACCCTGGTCAGCGACTTCCAAAATACCCTTGATGCGCTGGACAGTGTCATTGCTTCACGGCTAATGCAAATGGCATTGGCGGCAGCCAAACAGATTCTGGGCCAACCGGCAATTTGTGATGGCACCGCGTTGCTGGCACAAATTCAGCAAATGATTCAGCAAGAACCGATGTTTGCCGGTAAACCGCAATTGCGTGTCAATCCTAATGATCTCGCCGTGGTTGAGCAGCGCTTAGGCTCGACCTTGAGTTTGCATGGCTGGCGTTTGTTGGGCGATAGCCAAATTCACCCTGGTGGCTGCAAAGTCAGCGCTGAAGAAGGTGATTTGGATGCTAGTCTGGCGACGCGCTGGCATGAATTATGCCGTCTGGCAGCGCCGGGAGAATTATGATGACTGCGCGCCTCGGTCGCTGGCTGGCTTCGATGGATAAATTCGAAGAACGTATTAGTCAATCAACTACCATTCGCCGTTATGGACGATTAACGCGCGCCACCGGTCTGGTGTTGGAAGCCACTGGCTTGCAATTGCCACTGGGGGCCACCTGTCTGATTGAGCGCCATGATAACGGCGAAGTACAAGAAGTTGAGAGTGAAGTAGTCGGTTTTAACGGCCAGCGCCTGTTCCTGATGCCACTGGAAGAAGTGGAAGGGATTGTGCCCGGAGCCCGGGTTTATGCGCGCATCACCACCGGTGGAGCCTCTGCCAGTAAACAATTGCCACTCGGCCCAGAATTACTGGGGCGCGTATTAGATGGCAGCGCTAAGCCACTTGATGGCTTACCCGCCCCTGAAACCGGCTACCGTGCCCCGCTTATCACTCCCCCGATCAACCCATTACAACGTACCGCGATTGAACAGGTATTGGATGTTGGCGTGCGCACCATTAATGCCCTGCTGACCGTCGGTCGTGGGCAGCGTATGGGCCTGTTTGCCGGCTCCGGAGTGGGGAAAAGTGTGCTGTTAGGCATGATGGCTCGCTACACCCAAGCGGATGTCATTGTCGTTGGCTTGATCGGTGAACGTGGCCGTGAAGTAAAAGATTTTATTGAGAACATTTTAGGCCCCGAAGGGCGTGCGCGCTCAGT
>NZ_JBLWEX010000182.1:0-13892 GCF_048323875.1 Yersinia sp. LJYL362 | reverse complement strand
TTTGTGCTTTGTTATAGTCAACTTTTGACTCGATCAACACGCGAATACCTGACGCAGCAATAACCCCGTACAGCAGCAGTGAGACGCCCCCCATAACCGGCACTGGCACCGCCTGAATTGCAGCAGCCAATTTACCGATACAAGAGAGCATAATCGCCAGAATCGCCGCACCACCGATAACCCAGGTACTGTAAACACGGGTGATCGCCATAACGCCGATATTTTCACCATAAGTGGTATTTGGTGTCGAACCGAAGAAACCAGAAATAACCGTCGAAATACCATTAGCAAACATCGAACGGTGTAGGCCAGGGTCACGAATCAAATCTTTTTTCACAATATTTGCTGTGACCACCAAATGCCCAATATGCTCGGCAATCACCACCAATGCCGCTGGCAAGATGGTCAGAATGGCAAACCACTCAAAACGTGGAGTATAGAATGTCGGCAAGGCAAACCAGTGGGCCTCACGAATAGGAGTCAAATCAACCACCCCCATCACGAATGACAAGGCATAACCGACCAGCACACCAATCAGAATAGGGATAATGGCAAAGAAACCACGGAATAACACTGACCCCAGAATGGTCACCCCTAAGGTCACCATTGAAATGATGATGGTGGTGGAATCGACTGTCACCCCTTCGGCAGGCAACAGCCCCGCCATTCCCGCAGCCACGCCAGCCAATTCAAGGCCGATAACCGCAACAATCGCCCCCATTGCCGCAGGCGGGAACAACACATTCAACCAACCGGTACCGGCTTTTTTTACAATCAACGCCACCAGACAGAACAACACACCGCACATGATAAAACCGCCCAAGGCGACTTCGTAACCCAATGGCAGCAATAGCAATACTGGTGAAATAAAGGCAAAACTGGAACCCAGATAAGCAGGGATTTTTCCCTTACAAATGAATAAGTAAAGCAAGGTTCCGATGCCGTTAAACAGCAGCACCGTCGCCGGGTTAATTTTAAACAGAATAGGAACTAAAACAGTGGCACCAAACATTGCGAACAAATGTTGGAAACTCAGGGGGATCGTCTGGAGCAGCGGTGGGCGCTCGCTGACGCCAATGGTGCGACGGCTCATTTTCTCTATCCTCTAATGAAAGTTATAGGTTGTGGTGTTGAATGCTAAAAATTATTCAAAAAAAAGCCGACTATCGAGTCGGCTATCATCAATTATTTGGTTCCGAAAATCTTATCGCCGGCATCACCCAATCCAGGGATAATGTAGCCGTGTTCGTTCAGGCCTTGATCGATGGAAGCGGTGTACAGCTCGACATCTGGGTGAGCGGCTTCCAGCGCTTTGATACCTTCAGGAGCGGCGACCAATACCAGTACCTTTATACTCTTACAACCCGCTTTCTTGAGCAAATCAATGGTTGCAATCATCGAACCACCGGTTGCCAGCATCGGATCAACCACCAGCGCCATGCGCTCATCGATATTTGATACCAGCTTCTGGAAGTAAGGGACAGGTTTTAGGGTTTCTTCATCACGATAGACACCCACCACACTGATGCGCGCACTAGGTACATTTTCCAATACCCCTTCCATCATGCCCAAACCAGCACGCAGAATAGGGACTACAGTAATTTTCTTACCTTTAATCTGTTCAATCTCAACCGGCCCGTTCCAACCCTCGATGGTGACTTTTTCAGTTTCCAGATCGGCGGTTGCCACGTAAGTCAGCAAACTCCCCACTTCAGACGCTAACTCGCGAAAACGCTTCGTACTGATATCATTCTCACGCATCAAACCAAGTTTATGTTTTACTAGCGGGTGTTTCACCTCAACGATCTTCATTATTTTTCTCCTGGTTAGGCGACTGGCGGCCAAAAAAATCGCGAGATTATACCGCCTTTTTTTTTGAACGCCACAATGAATAGCCTGATTCAGATCAATAGAAAATCATTATTAAGTCAAGAAAGCTAAAAATCGGAGTGATATCACAAGCTACTCGCAAACGTTTGCCTCCGCTGTTAGAATTGTCGCGTTTTCTTCCTAAGCTCAAACAGCCAACCGCAGTGGGGACCTCGCAGTGACCAACAAAACCTCTCTCAGCTATAAAGACGCAGGTGTAGATATTGATGCCGGCAATGACCTTGTTGATCGCATAAAAGGTGTGGTTAAACAGACTCGTCGCCCAGAAGTGATGGGTGGATTGGGCGGCTTCGGTGCCCTCTGCGCTTTGCCACAAAAATACCGTGAACCTATCTTGGTTTCAGGCACCGACGGCGTCGGCACCAAGCTGCGTCTGGCGATGGACCTGAAACGTCACGATACCATCGGTATCGATTTAGTCGCTATGTGTGTTAACGACCTGGTGGTTCAAGGCGCAGAGCCGCTGTTCTTCCTTGACTACTTTGCCACCGGTAAACTGGATGTGGATACTGCTGCCAGTGTGATTACCGGGATTGCCGAAGGGTGCAAACAATCAGGTTGTGCGCTGGTCGGGGGTGAAACGGCCGAAATGCCGGGGATGTACCATGGTGAAGATTACGACGTTGCCGGTTTCTGTGTTGGCGTGGTCGAAAAATCTGAAATTATCGACGGCAGCAAAGTCGCGCCAGGTGATGCACTGGTGGCGTTAGGGGCTAGCGGCCCGCACTCTAACGGCTACTCTTTGGTGCGCAAAATTCTGGAAGTCAGTCAAACCAACCCAGAACAGACTCAATTGGATGGCAAATCGCTGGCCGACCATCTGCTGGAACCGACCAAAATCTACGTAAAATCAATTCTTAGCTTGATTGAACAACTTGATATTCATGCGATTGCTCACCTGACCGGTGGTGGCTTCTGGGAGAATATCCCACGCGTGTTGCCACAAGGGACTCAGGCAGTGATTGATGAAGCTAGCTGGCAGTGGCCCGCGGTGTTTAGCTGGTTGCAAGAGACGGGTAATGTCAGCCGCCACGAAATGTACCGTACCTTTAACTGCGGCGTCGGCATGGTTGTTGCACTCCCCGCTGAACTGGCAGACAAAGCGGTTGAATTGCTAACCGCATCCGGTGAAAAAGCCTGGAAAATCGGTGTTATCGCTGCGGCGACTGATGGTGCAGAGCAAGTCATTATCAATCCGTAATATTGATAATTCCACTGCAACTTCAAGTACTAAGGGTTTTACCCAAAGTAATTGGTGTTGCAGGTAAGCGGCAAGCAAGGGAATCCCGGTGAGCTTACACAAGTAAGTGATTCAGGTGACAAATCGGTCAGGAACCGATTTGAACGCTGTTTGCAGCGGCCTCGCAGAGGCGAGGCCCATGGACGGGCCGAGTAACGCGCGCAGTCAACAACCCTGCAACTTCAAGTACGAAGGGTATTATGAAAAAGATAGTGGTATTGGTCTCAGGCCAAGGCAGTAATTTACAGGCACTGATAGACGCCCAACAACAAGGGCGTATTTCAGGCGAGATTAGTGCTGTTTTCAGTAATAATCCTGATGCTTATGGGCTAAAGCGAGCTGAGCTGGCGGGTATTGCGCATCATGCTCTGGATGCCAAGGCTTATGCTGATCGCGCCAGTTTTGATTTAGCATTAGCGCAAGCCATTGATCAGTATCAACCTGATTTGCTGGTGTTGGCGGGTTATATGCGCATTCTCAGCCCGGAATTTGTTCAGCATTATGCTGGCCGGATGTTGAATATTCATCCCTCGCTGCTGCCGAAATACCCAGGCTTGCATACCCATCGTCAAGCATTGGAAAACGGCGACCAGGAACACGGTACCTCAGTGCATTTTGTCACAGAAGAATTAGATGGCGGCCCGGTCATCCTGCAAGCTAAAGTCCCGATCTTTAGTGATGATAGCGAAGCGGATATAATTTCGAGAGTGCAAACTCAAGAGCACAGCATTTATCCGTTAGTGGTCGGCTGGTTTACTGATGGCCGTCTGGCAATGCGTGATAATGCCGCCTGGCTGGATGATAAACGCTTACCCGCACAAGGTTATGCGGCTGAGTGAAACAAGTTAATGAATATTGGTTAAAGGCGCTGCCATTTTAAGGTGAGCGCCTTTTTTAATTCCCCTGTGCTTACCCCTTGTGCTAATAGTATAATTTTTAGGGCAGCAACCGCTGTCGTCATATGAGGAATAAGCATGTCAACCACTAGCAGCGTCCGGTTACGCCCTCTGGAACGGGATGATCTGCCGTTTGTCCATCAGTTAGATAACAATGCCAGTGTTATGCGTTATTGGTTTGAAGAGCCTTATGAGGCTTTCGTCGAACTGTCTGATTTGTATGATAAACATATCCATGATCAGAGCGAGCGCCGCTTTATTATTGAAAGCCAGGGCACCAAAGTGGGTCTGGTTGAGTTAGTCGAAATTAACCACATTCACCGCCGCGCTGAGTTTCAAATTATTATCGACCCAGCCCATCAAGGTAAAGGTTTTGCTGGTTCGGCTGCACGACTAGCAATGGAATACGGTTTTTCTGTCCTGAATCTGTACAAACTGTATTTAATTGTGGATAAAGAAAATGAGAAAGCCATTCATATTTATACAAAATTAGGCTTTGAAATCGAAGGTGAATTGAAACAAGAGTTCTTTATCAATGGTGAGTATCGCACAGTAATCCGCATGTGCATTTTCCAGCCGCAATATTTGGCTAAATATAAGACACCATCGATAAAGAGTATTTGATTATATTGGGGTCACCAGACCCCAACATCTAATTCAGTAAATCCAGTAAAGTAATATGATCAC
This sequence comes from Yersinia sp. LJYL362, assembly GCF_048323875.1. Taxonomy (NCBI): domain Bacteria; kingdom Pseudomonadati; phylum Pseudomonadota; class Gammaproteobacteria; order Enterobacterales; family Yersiniaceae; genus Yersinia; species Yersinia sp. LJYL362. The sequence continues at coordinate 9,179 of NZ_JBLWEX010000182.1, read as the reverse complement.
TCTCATTGATCTTATCTATATTCGCCAGCAACAAATCCTGTGAATTGCTGTTATGAATTCTAAAGATATTATATGAATAGATGATATTGATAATATCATCTTCACTCAGAGTACCGTTATAGATAACAAAAGCACTGATTACTGATTTGATAATAAAGAAATCAATGGAATAGCCATAAAAATCCTTACCCATATTCTCAGGTTTTTTAATGGCAAACTGATTGTGATAGAAACAATACTGAAATAAATTACGTAAAATATGCGGATATTGATTAAGTAATGGCATAACCTTGTCACTCCAGGTGGAACTCAGCATTGCCATACGTGCGTCTAACTGATTAACATCCACTTCATTCATCAAATGATGAATCAAAAAAGCCATATAATTAAAGAGTGTCTTTTGACCTCGGTTTTTTAAAGCACTGACAGTGCGTCGTTGAAATATCATTAAAAAATTCCAGCGTACATTAGCATTAAACGGGATCATTGCCATTTTCTGCTTAATATCCCCCGAGACTAACTTGTCACGGATAGTCTCATATAGTGCTGATATTATCTCTTCTCTATCGGCGTCTGTCTTATCGATATTTTGGCAGCAATGAATAAAAATATTAATTGCATAAATATTTTCTTCAACATTTTCGCCAGGAATGAGAACTAATTGATTGCAATAATAATTAATCAACCGCCCTTCAGTATTAATTTTTATATCATTAAAATTTTGTTGTTGCTTCACTGTCTCTTCATGCATATTAAATGCATTAGGATCAAATAAGACTAATCGGGCCACTTCTGGACAGGAGAGTGTCAATGTATTGAATTTCTCCCCCTTATAGGAATAACTACTACGAGGATATGTTGTGCAAGTTTTACTGAGTGCTTCGCCCCCCAGCCGCTTATGAACCTCACATAAACGGGCTTCATCCAGATAGGGGCAATTGCCATCTTCTTTGAGGCGTATTTTAGCCCAATCCGACTGGCTAGTCCGCGTAACAGAAATATTCTTGATTGCTATATTTCTAATTGCTTGGTTTTGGCTGTTTTTATATTTTCGGTATGTATTTTTATCAATGCTGATATCCCAGCCATTGCAGCAATGATCACGACAAGCTGAGCCCACGCAGCTAAAATACTCCACAAATTGTGGTTGAATAATTTGTAACTCTTTCACTAAAGATAGCCTATTATATCGATAATTATAAATAACAAGCGACACAACTTATTGCCAACTTAAATCATATTCACTATTTTAGACCAAAAGTGATAGGGAAGAAAAATCCTCTCTGGTTGCCAATGCTCGCAATTTTTGTGTAAACAACAGACTTAAGCCATCTGTTGACTCACGACAAGCATGATAAGAATAGAAAATATCAATAATGTTATCTTCTGTTAAAAATCCATATTTAGCTGCATGGGCACTAATCAATAATTTTAAATAAAAATAATCAATAACCTGTAAATTAAACGTAGCGAGTGCTGGCTGTTCTCCCATTGCTAATTGGTCGTGATGAATTCGATATAGAAAATAATTACGCAATACTGACGGATGCTCAGCAAAAAATGGCAATGCAATCTGGTGCCAGGCATCACTTAATGGTTGTTCACGATTTGGAGATGCAATCTTTTTATCTGGGGAATTATCCAATAGGGTTTTAGCATAAACGGCCAAAACCTTCCCCCCCCGAACATCAGATAACTGCATAATTAAATCACCAAAGTGATGCAATAGCTCGTGGCGAAGTGCTGGTGCATAATTTACTGTCGTTAATGACTCTACTGCTTTCCCTGATGTTATTTCAGCTGCTAACTCAGTTCTCAGATTATCTATTTCAATCATTTTATTTTTATTAACATCATAGCTGACAGGAAATGCCTGTAAAAAATTATTTATTGCCCACAAGCTTTCTTCAATAGTTTGTTGCTGACTTGCCGCGACAATAGCTGCACAAGCACGGTTAGCCAGTCGTTCATCAATAACAATATCTGGTGCTTTGTAATAATCATATTGATGGATAGTCGAAAATCGCAATATTAATGCTTCAGGAGAAAATAAGACTTTCCGCGTCACTTCTGGACAAGAAAGCGACATACTTTTGATTTTCTGATTCTTATAAATATGCTCGACGCGGGGGTAAGTCGCACAACTGTTACTCAGTGCATTAGGGCCTGCATGTTTGTGAATTTGACATAACTGTTGTTCATCAAGAAATGGACAATTCCCTTGGTTATCAGGGTGGATGTTAGCCCAAGAAGCAAGGCTGGCTTGGGTAACGGAAATCTGGTTAATGGCAATGCGTTTAATATCTGCATAAGGGCTTTTAATATATTTTTGATAACGATTTCTATCAAGCGTGACACTCTGGCCTTTGCAGCAGTGCTCTCGGCAAGCTGAACCGACACAGCTAAATGTCTCCATAAAATCAGGCTGAGTTATCAATAGCTCTTTCACTTAACGCTTCCATTCAATAGTCACCAAAATAACGAGCGACACATGAAAGTATAAACTTAAATCGCAATTGATAAATAAAGCGAACACCTTAGAAAAGTGGTTCGCTATTACTCAATGGTCAACCATAGCGCCCGGTAATATAGTCTTCCGTACGCCGCTGATGTGGTGAAGTAAATAACGCATCGGTAGCGTTATATTCCACCAGCGCGCCTTGATGGATAAATGCGGTGTAATCTGAAACCCTGGCCGCCTGCTGCATATTATGGGTCACTAACACCACGGTATATTGCTGTTTTAACTCGGTAATCAGCTCTTCGATGGTTAATGTCGAAATAGGATCTAACGCCGAGGTTGGCTCATCGAGCAATAACACTTCCGGCTCAATGGCAATAGCCCGGGCTATCACTAAGCGCTGCTGTTGACCACTGGAGAGGCGAAAAGCATTTTCACGCAATCGATCTTTGACTTCGTGCCACAAGGCAGCAGCGCGTAATGAGCGCTCGACGGCATCATCCAGAACTCGCCTATCGCGGATCCCCTGCAAACGCAGGCCATAAACCACATTCTCATAAATAGATTTTGGGAAGGGATTCGGCCGCTGGAAGACCATGCCGACCCGCCGACGCAATGCCGCCACATCGGTGGTTTTCTCGGTAATCACTTGGTTACCCAGCCGAATCTGGCCCTCAAGGCGGCAGTTATCCAGCAAATCATTCATGCGATTAAAACAGCGCAACAAGGTTGATTTACCGCAACCGGAAGGGCCAATTAGCGCAGTAACACGGTGCCTGGGGACATTAAAGGAAATATCATGCAGCACCTGTTTATCGCCATAAAATAAATTGAGCTTTTCGACCGCTAATGCAGTTTGCTCGTGGGTCAATTGCTGCACATCTAACAGTGGCAGCGAATCCGGCATCAAAAGTCCCATATCTCATCCTGCGGGTTAAAAAGCTCAGTCACAGCATTAAACCACGGTATTTTTCGCGCAGATGATGGCGAATACCAATAGCGGCTAAATTAAGACCTACCACAATAATCACCAGCAGTAGCGCGGTGGCAAAGACTAATGGCCGGGCAGCTTCTACATTGGGGCTCTGGAATGCCATATCGTATATCTGGAAGCTTAAATGCATAAATTTACGTTCTAAATGCAGGAACGGGAAAACGCCGTCTACTGGCAATAATGGCGCTGATTTCACCACCCCCACCAACATCAACGGAGCCGTTTCCCCTGCGGCTCGCGCTACCGCCAAAATCAACCCGGTTATCATCGCCGGGGCAGCCATCGGCAACACAATATGCCACAGTGTCTCGGCTTTACTGGCCCCTAGCGCCAATGACCCCTGCCGCAGGCTGGCCGGAATCCGCGATAACCCCTCCTCAGTAGCAACAATCACCACCGGCAATGTCAATAAAGCCAGCGTTAACGCCGCCCATAGCACGCCCGGCGTACCAAATGTCGGGTTAGGCAAAGCTTCGGGATAAAACAGTTTATCCAGTGAGCCACCGATAAAATAGACAAAGAAACCGAGGCCAAACACCCCATAAACAATGGACGGTACACCAGCTAAATTCACCACGGAAATACGAATCATCCGAGTCAGCCAGTTTTTCCCTGCATATTCATGTAAGTAAACCGCGGCAATCACCCCCAATGGCATGACCACAATAGACATCAGGATCACCATCAGCACCGTGCCAAAAATAGCCGGGAACACCCCACCTTCAGTATTGGCGTTGCGCGGGTTATCTGTCAGAAACTTATGTGTTTGTACCGCGAAATGGCGTAGTTTCTGCCCGAGACTCATATCATTGGGGTACCAGGCACGGTTGATTTGGCTCAGTGGCAGTGGATGAACTTGCCCATTCATATCGCGCAACAGCAGAGTGTAACGGCTTTGGTCGCTTTGTAAGCCGCGTAATTTCTCCATCATCGCCTGATGGCTGCGCTGGAGTTCGCCCCACTCGGCTTCAATGCGGTCTTGCGCTTTGCCATCAAAATTACCGCTCATTTGCAGGCGTTTTTTCTGTAGCCGCAATGCTTCGAACTGTTGATTCAGCATGTTCATCTGACGGAACTGAATATCTTTGGACTGCCTGACCAGCGCTTGTATCACCGGAATACGTTTTTGCAGTTCCTGAGCTAAATTATCGCCCACCACCGGCTGACCGTTATCCAGCATTCCAGCCAGAAATCCGTATGCCGTACCATTAATGTGGCGGTCTAACACCAATAAATCTTTGGGCTGGCTGCGTTGTTGAATATCAGTGTCCAGCAAGCGATGAAAATCTTGCCCTTGTATCTCACGATTACCCGTCTTAATCAGATAACGGGTCACAGTTTCACCCGCTTCAGGCGGTAACATAATACCTGCCTGCTCTAGTTGTTCGCGTGGGATAGACTGCTGCTGATAAATTTCACCAATCACCCGGACAGGGCCGGCGGCGGTTTGTTTGAGTTCAAAAACGTAAACCGGACTGGGCCAAAAATAGCGCATCCCCTGCCCCGCCAACAATAAAACCACACCCAGCAAGGCCAGCAAGCTGATACTCACCGCCCCAGCCGTCAGCCAGATCCACGGCGAACCGGAAGCAAACCATTTTTTAGTGAAGCCAATCATCAGACAATCTGCTCCATTTGATAGCGTTCACGTAACCGCAAGCGAATGGACTCAGCGAGTGTATTGACTAAAAATGTGAAACAAAACAACACTAATGCCGTCAAGAACAGTACCCGGTAATGGCCACTGCCCATCACCGCCTCCGGCATTTCAATGGCAATATTAGCGGCCATCGCCCGTAACCCCTGGAAAATGCTGCCATCGATAATCGGTGTATTGCCGGTCGCCATCAGCACAATCATGGTTTCCCCTACTGCGCGGCCAAAACCAATCATTAATGCGGAAAAAATACCGGCATAAGCTGAAGGCAGTACCACGCGAATTAGGGTTTGCCACGGGGTCGCCCCCAGCGCCAGAGAGCCCTGACTCAGTGATGGCGGCACGCTAAATAGTGCATCTTCGGCCAGCGAGAAAATGACTGGGATCAGGGCAAAGCCCATGGCAACCCCCACTACTAAGGCATTGCGCTGGTCATAATTATCACCCAACCATTCATGCAACGGCACTCCCAACACCGCTATCGCCAGTTTTGGCCCCAACCAAAGTGCCAGCCAGCCAGTCAATAAAATGACCGGCAGCAAAATAATGACATCCCAGCCCGCAGGCAACTGGCGTGGCGTTTTTGCCGCCAATCGAGCGCTACCCCAGCCACATAATAAAATCATTAATGCCAGCAAGGGGGGCAACAATAAAATACCGGTCAAGTACTGTTCGATAACCGGCGCCAGCCAAATACCGGCAATCAAACCAATCACCACCGTCGGAAAGGCACCCATCATCTCAATCGTCGGTTTAACTATTCGCCTTAGGCCCGCCGACATAAAATAAGCCGTATAAATGGCACCAGCCAATGCCAGAGGTACAGCGAATAACATGGCATAGCCTGCTGCTTTTAAGGTACCGAATATTATCGGTATCAGACTAAATTTGGCTTGATAGCTCTCTTGTGCAGAACTTGATTGCCAAACATAGGCCGGTTCGGGGTAATTCTCATACCACACCCGCTGCCATAGGCTGCGCCAATTGATGTCAGGGTAGCGATTGTCTAATTGATAGGTAGTCCAACCGGCAGCATTCTCGACCAGCAAGTTATCGCCCCAAGGGGAGAATGCGGCATGAGTCATTCCCGCCACCAGTTTATGCTGTAATAGTGGTTCTGACTGGATACTCGAGAACAGTGATAGCTCGCCTTGAGGGGATAGTGAAGCAAACACCCGCCGTGTGTTTTCAGTGGTTAGTAAGCCCTTACCTGCGGGCGTAAAGCTGCGAATTCGCGTCAAATGATATTGGTTGTCTGGCCCTTTAGGTACATCAAACCATTGTGTGACAGCACCGTCCGGCGATTGAACCAGCAGTGACTTTCCCCCTGCTAATAAAGAAAGGTGCAATGGCCCTTCCGACGGGTGCTTGTCATCTTGCAATGAAACCACTTCTCGTAATGTCAGTTCAGCGCCAAATTGGTAGATATACACCTGATGGCCGGATAACAGATAGAGCAGGTGCCCGTCGGGTGACAATAACAGTTGGTCAATGGTCTTGGGGACATCCGTCAGTTCGGTGACCTGCTGCCCTTGAGCAGTAAACATCCCGGCCATCAGACGACCATCTGCGGTAGTAGCGGCAATAGAAAAATGTTGGGGTTGCGGTTCAGCCAACACCAAATGACTCAGGTTTTGGCCGGTCAAATCCAGAAAACGCGGCTGCTCACCCAGTGGAAATTGCCAGCGAGGCGGTGTTGCTGAAAAATCGGGTTGCAGCAGAATAAAACGACCATTGCTCAGGCCAATGCCATATAAAGATTGTGCCCCCGCAGCACGACTGATTGATAGCGGTGGGGGCGATAGCGGGTGCTCACTGATAAGGCTTCCAGCGGGAGATTCACCCTGCTTATCCAGCCGAATGAAATAGCCTCTGCCTTTATCATCAATGCGATACCCTACCAGCCCTTGGGCATCAGCTCCCATAGCAAGCGTCGGCGCACTACGATTCACGGCAAACTGATGATGCAAATTGATGGATGCGGGCTTAAATAGGGGCAGAACGGCGTACAATAAATAGACGAAAATTAGCATTAAGGTCAGCAGAACCAACAGGCCACTGCCCGTCACCAACATACGCACCAGACGTTCAATGACAGCCCGGCGCTTATCTCTCCCTGATAGTGTTACTACGCCCGCTTGCTGCATAATCTTTGCTTGCCCCATGCCCTTACGCTATATCTCGCCTATGTTATCAAGCCAGCGCCTATCTATAATAGATATACCGCCAGATGACCGAGCATCTTATGTCAGTTTTGTGGCGTTTGCATGACAATGTAGGAGTTTTTAACCAACAACGTTAACTCGTGATATCTGTTGGACTTTCTTGTCAATCTTTCGCAATAATGATTGAGGACACTAAATACTCCCACAATAATCTTACTGGAGTTGCAATGGGTCAGGAAAAGCTCTACACCGAAAAAGAACTCAGTTGGTTATCTTTTAATGAACGGGTATTGCAGGAAGCGGCGGATAAGAGCAATCCACTTATCGAGCGGATGCGATTTCTTGGCATTTACTCCAATAATCTCGACGAATTTTATAAAGTCCGTTTCGCCGATCTGAAACGGCGCATTTTAATTAGCGAGGAGCAAGGCTCAGCCGTCACCTCTCGCCATTTGCTGAAAAAAATCCAAAGTAAAGTGGTGAAAGCTGATCAAGAATTTGACGGGCTTTATAACGATCTATTGCTGGAAATGGCGCGTAATCAAATCTTCCTGATTAATGAGCGGCAAATTTCCGAGAATCAGCAAATCTGGTTAAAGCTATATTTCAAACAGCATCTGCGCCAGCACATCACGCCGATTCTGATTAACCACGACACTAATTTGGTGCAATTCTTAAAAGATGATTACACCTATCTGGCAGTGGAAATTATCCGTGGTCAGGAAATAGCCTATGCGCTGTTAGAAATACCTTCAGACAAAGTACCACGCTTCGTTAATTTACCACCGGAAGCTCCTCGTCGTCGCAAGCCAATGATATTACTTGATAATATTCTTAGGTATTGTCTCGATGAGATTTTTAAAGGCTTCTTTGATTATGATGCGCTGAATGCCTATTCCATGAAGATGACCCGCGATGCAGAATATGATTTGGTCACTGAAATGGAATCCAGCCTGCTGGAATTGATGTCGTCGAGCCTAAAACAGCGCCTGACCGCTGAGCCAGTACGTTTTGTTTATCAACGCGATATGCCTGATGAAATGGTGGAGTTACTTCGCAATAAACTGGGTATCTCTAACGATGATTCCGTCATTGCCGGTGGCCGTTACCATAATTTCAAAGACTTTATCAGCTTCCCGAATGTGGGGAAAAGCAATCTGGTTAACAAACCCTTGCCGCGTCTGCGCCATATTTGGTTTGATAAATTCCGCAATGGTTTTGATGCCATTCGCGAACAGGATGTGCTGCTGTATTACCCTTATCACACCTTCGAACACGTATTGGAATTGCTGCGTCAGGCATCATTCGACCCCAGCGTTTTGGCCATTAAAATCAATATTTACCGCGTTGCCAAAGATTCACGCATTATCGAATCAATGATCCACGCCGCTCATAATGGTAAAAAAGTGACGGTGGTGGTGGAATTACAGGCGCGTTTCGATGAAGAAGCCAATATTCATTGGGCCAAAAGTCTGACTGCCGCGGGTGTGCACGTTATTTTCTCCGCGCCGGGGCTGAAAATTCATGCCAAATTATTCTTAATCTCTCGGCTCGAAGGCGAGGAGATCGTGCGTTATGCTCATATTGGCACCGGTAACTTTAACGAGAAAACAGCTCGTATTTATACCGACTATTCTTTGCTGACGGCTGATGCGCGTATTACCAATGAAGTGCGACGGGTATTTAACTTTATTGAAAACCCTTACCGCCCGGTCAAGTTCGATAATCTGATGGTGTCACCACAGAACTCACGCTTGATGTTGTATCAATTGATTGATCAGGAAATTATTCATGCTCAGGCGGGAGAAAGCGCCGGCATTACCCTGAAGATAAATAATTTAGTGGATAAAGGCCTGGTAGATAGGTTATATAGCGCCTCCAGTGCGGGCGTGAAAATCCGGC
>NZ_JBLWEX010000181.1:0-13821 GCF_048323875.1 Yersinia sp. LJYL362 | reverse complement strand
GTAAAAAAACCGGGCAAGCCCGGTTTTTTTACGCGTTTACAGATTACTCTGCAGCAACTACTTCTGCTTGCGATGCAGCACGATCAACTAACTCGATGTAAGCCATCGGTGCGTTGTCGCCTGCACGGAAGCCACACTTCAGAATGCGAGTGTAACCACCGGCGCGGCTCGCGAAACGCGGGCCTAGCTCGTTAAACAGTTTTGCCACGATCTCGTTATCACGAGTACGGGCGAATGCCAGACGACGATTAGCTACGCTGTCGGTCTTGGCAAGAGTAATCAGCGGCTCAACAACGCGACGCAGCTCTTTCGCTTTCGGCAGGGTCGTCTTGATTATCTCATGACGAACCAAAGAGCCGGCCATGTTACGGAACATAGCCTGGCGATGGCTGCTGTTACGGTTCAGTTGACGACCACTCTTACGATGGCGCATGACCTTATCCTTCTCAGTAAAACCTTAACCTGTGATCCGGTTACTCGTTATCAGCAATGCTAGCCGGTGGCCAATTTTCTAGGCGCATGCCTAAAGAAAGACCACGTGATGCGAGCACGTCTTTAATCTCAGTAAGAGATTTTTTACCCAGGTTAGGCGTTTTCAGCAACTCAACCTCGGTACGCTGTACCAGATCACCGATGTAGTGGATAGCTTCTGCCTTGAGGCAGTTAGCAGAGCGGACAGTCAATTCCAGATCGTCAACAGGGCGCAGCAGGATCGGATCAAACTCTGGCTTCTCTTCTTTAACTTCCGGCTGACGTACATCACGTAGGTCAACGAAAGCTTCAAGCTGTTCAGCCAAGATAGTTGCCGCACGGCGGATCGCCTCTTCAGGATCGATCGTGCCATTGGTTTCCATCTCGATAACCAACTTGTCCAGGTCGGTACGCTGTTCTACACGCGCTGCTTCAACATTGTAGGCAATACGCTCTACAGGGCTATAGCATGCGTCTACTAACAAACGACCAATCGGGCGCTCATCTTCTTCCGAATGAATTCGGGCAGAAGCCGGCACATAACCCCGACCACGTTGAACTTTGATACGCATACTAATAGATGCGTTCTCATCGGTCAGGTGGCAGATAACGTGCTGCGGCTTGACGATTTCGACATCACCATCATGGGTGATATCGGCTGCAGTCACAGGGCCAATGCCAGACTTATTCAGGGTAAGAATAACTTCATCTTTACCCTGAACTCTCACCGCCAGCCCTTTCAGGTTGAGCAGGATCTCCAGGATATCTTCCTGTACGCCTTCTTTGGTGCTGTACTCATGCAGTACACCATCAATCTCAACCTCGGTCACCGCGCAACCCGGCATAGATGAAAGCAGAATACGGCGCAGTGCGTTGCCGAGAGTATGGCCAAAGCCACGCTCTAACGGCTCAAGGGTCACCTTGGCGTGCGTCGAACTGACTTGCTCGATATCTACCAGGCGCGGTTTTAGAAACTCTGTCACAGAACCCTGCATTGTGTCCTCTCTTTGGTACTAAGCTTTACTTAGAGTAAAGCTCGACGATCAGGTGTTCGTTAATGTCCGCAGACAGATCAGTACGTTCAGGAATACGTTTGAACACACCTTCCATCTTGACAGCATCAACTTCCAGCCAAGTCGGCTTTTCACGCTGCTCAGCCAGCTCCAAAGCTGCCTTAACACGAGACTGCTTTTTAGCTTTCTCACGGATGCTGACTACGTCATTCGGAGATACCTGATAAGAAGCGATGTTAACAACGCGACCATTTACCATGATAGCTTTATGACTAACCAGCTGACGTGATTCAGCACGAGTTGCGCCAAAGCCCATACGGTAAACTACGTTATCCAGACGGCCTTCCAGCAATTGCAACAGGTTTGCACCTGTGTTGCCTTTCAGACGTGCTGCTTCTTTATAGTAGTTACGGAATTGACGTTCTAGAACACCATAGATACGGCGAACTTTTTGTTTCTCACGTAACTGCACACCGTAGTCAGACAGACGCGGTTTACGCGCACCGTGCTGGCCAGGTGGTTGTTCAATCTTACACTTGGTGTCAATCGCGCGAACGCCAGACTTAAGGAACAGGTCTGTGCCCTCACGACGGCTCAGCTTGAGCTTAGGACCCAAATATCTTGCCATTTTCTCTCTCCAACAAACCTAAAAGCAGCGTTATACGCGGCGCTTTTTCGGCGGACGACAACCGTTATGAGGGATCGGAGTCACATCAGTAATATTAGTGATGCGGAAACCAGCCGCGTTTAACGCACGGATAGTAGACTCACGGCCCGGACCAGGTCCTTTAACCATAACTTCCAGATTCTTGATACCGTATTCTTTCACTGCGTCAGCGCAGCGCTCTGCTGCAACTTGCGCTGCAAACGGAGTAGACTTACGAGATCCACGGAAACCGGAACCACCTGCTGTTGCCCAACCCAATGCGTTACCTTGACGATCTGTAATGGTAACGATGGTGTTGTTGAAAGAAGCATGGATATGAGCCACACCGTCAGAGACTGTCTTTCTTACACGCTTGCGTGCACGAATAGGTGCCTTTGCCATTATTCAATCACCCCGATTATTTCTTGATCGGTTTACGCGGACCCTTACGGGTACGTGCGTTGGTCTTAGTACGCTGACCGCGAACTGGTAGACCACGACGATGACGCAAACCACGATAAGTCCCAAGGTCCATCAGACGCTTGATGCTCAGGGTCACCTCACGACGCAGATCACCTTCTACAACGTACTTGGCAACTTCGTCACGCAGCTTCTCGATTTGCTCTTCAGACAGCTCACTGATCTTAACATTTTCAGCAATACCCGCAGCAACACAGATAGCCTGTGAACGGGTCTTACCGATGCCGTAGATCGCAGTTAAAGCGATAACGGTATGTTTCTGATCAGGAATGTTAATGCCTGCTATACGGGCCACTATGCACTCCTACTATTTTATACAGCAATACCATTCTGAAAAGCCCGTTTTCAGGATACTCAAATAGCATTGCAGTCACATACAAAAGATTGGCTGGCTAATCTAGCCAGCTCAACCCAACTTTGCAAGAAAAATATGCAAGATAAATCAGCCTTGACGCTGTTTATGCTTTGGTTCGGCACTGCAGATTACGCGAACGACACCGTTACGCTTAACAATTTTGCAGTTACGACATAATTTCTTGACGGAAGCACGAACTTTCATTTTTACTCTCCGTAACTTCTCAAACATCCCTGAATTAGCGGTTATAGCCTTTCAGGTTTGCTTTCTTCAATGCAGACTCATATTGACTAGACATCATCAGAGTTTGCACTTGAGCCATAAAGTCCATGATGACCACCACTACGATAAGTAGGGAGGTACCACCAAAGTAAAATGGTACTTTCATCGCGTCACGCATGAACTCCGGGATCAGGCAGATGAAAGTAATATACATCGCACCAATTAAGGTTAGACGCGTCATTACTTTATCGATGTACTTCGCCGTTTGCTCTCCCGGACGAATTCCTGGCACGAATGCACCGGACTTCTTCAGGTTATCTGCTGTTTCACGCGGGTTAAACACCAACGCCGTGTAGAAGAAACAGAAGAAGATGATTGCAGACGCATAGAGTAACACATAAAGCGGCTGTCCCGGCTGCAAATACATCGAAATAGTCGTCAGCCAGTTCCAACCTGTCCCGCCCCCAAACCATGATGCAATCGTGGCAGGGAACAGAATTATGCTGGAAGCAAAGATTGCAGGGATAACCCCAGCCATATTTACTTTCAACGGTAAGTGTGTGCTCTGTGCTGCATAAACACGACGACCTTGTTGACGTTTAGCATAGTTAACGACGATACGGCGCTGACCACGTTCAATGAAAACAACGAAGAAGGTTACTGCAAACACTAATACTGCAACCAACAGCAACAGGAGGAAGTGCAGGTCGCCTTGCCGAGCTTGCTCGATGGTATGGGCTATTGCAGGTGGAAGACCGGCAACAATACCAGCAAAGATTATGATTGAAATACCGTTACCGATACCACGCTCAGTAATCTGTTCGCCCAGCCACATTAGGAACATAGTCCCTGTAACCAAGCTAACAACAGCGGTAAAATAGAAGGCAAAGCCTGGATTGATTACCAGACCTTGCATCCCAGGCATATTCGGTAGACCGGTAGCAATACCGATCGATTGGAATATAGCCAATACCAACGTGCCATAACGGGTGTACTGACTAATCTTACGACGGCCAGCCTCCCCTTCTTTCTTTATTTCTGCTAACGCTGGATGAACCACCGTCAGCAGTTGGATAATAATCGATGCCGAAATATACGGCATGATACCCAAGGCAAAGATAGAAGCACGACTGAGAGCACCACCAGAGAACATGTTAAACATTTCAATGATGGTCCCTCTCTGCTGCTCGAGCAATTTAGCAAGCACAGTGGCATCGATACCAGGAATCGGAATAAAAGAGCCGATACGGAAAACAATAAGCGCACCGATAACAAACAAAAGTCTGCGCTTCAGTTCGCCTAATCCGCCTTTAGCACTTTGAAAATCTAATCCTGGTTGCTTAGCCATCTGCTACTTATTCCTCAATTTTACCGCCAGCAGCTTCGATAGCAGCACGAGCGCCTTTGGTGACACGCAGACCACGAAGAGTTACCGCACGAGTGATTTCGCCTGAAAGCATAACTTTCGCGAACTCAATCTGGGTACCAACAACGTTAGCGGCTTTCAGCGTGTTCAGGTCGATTACGTCGCCTTCCACTAAAGCCAGTTCAGACAGACGAACTTCTGCCGTGATCATAGCTTTGCGAGAGGTGAAGCCGAATTTCGGCAAACGACGATATAAAGGCATCTGACCACCTTCAAAACCACGACGTACGCCACCACCAGAACGTGAGTTCTGACCTTTGTGACCACGACCAGCAGTTTTACCCAGGCCAGAACCGATACCACGACCTACACGCTTCGGCGCATGCTTGGCACCTTCAGCCGGAGACAGAGTATTTAAACGCATCTGTTACTCCTCAACTTTAACCATGTAGGAAACCAAGTTGACCATACCACGTACAGCAGGAGTATCCTCACGCTCTACAGTATGACCAATACGACGCAGACCTAAACCGATCAGAGTTGCCTTGTGTTTCGGCAAACGACCGATACTGCTTTTTGTTTGAGTTACTTTAATAGTCTTTGCCATGGTTATTTCCCTAGAATTTCTTCGACGGACTTACCACGCTTAGCAGCGACCATTTCTGGGGATTTCATATCTTCTAAAGCAGCGATAGTTGCACGAACCACGTTAATCGGGTTAGTAGAACCATATGCTTTAGCTAAAACGTTATGAACCCCTGCAACTTCTAAGACGGCGCGCATTGCACCACCGGCGATGATACCGGTACCTTCAGAAGCTGGTTGCATGAATACACGGGAACCTGTGTGAGCACCTTTAACAGGGTGCTGCAGGGTACCGTTATTCAATGCAACATTAATCATAGCGCGACGGGCTTTTTCCATCGCTTTCTGGATCGCTGCCGGAACTTCGCGTGCTTTGCCGTAGCCAAAACCAACGCGACCGTTACCATCACCAACTACTGTCAGTGCGGTAAAGCTGAAAATACGGCCACCTTTTACGGTTTTAGATACGCGGTTTACCGCGATCAGCTTTTCCTGCAGTTCGCCAGCTTGTTTTTCGATGTGAGACATCTTACACCTCTACCTTAGAACTGAAGGCCAGCTTCACGGGCAGCATCTGCCAGTGCCTGGACTCGACCATGATATTGGAAACCGGAACGGTCAAAGGATACTTTCGTGATCCCTTTTTCCAATGCGCGCTCTGCAACAGCTTTACCTACAGCTGCGGCGGCATCTTTGTTGCCGGCGTACTTCAATTGCTCATTGATAGCTTTTTCTACAGTAGAAGCTGCTACCAAAATTTCAGAACCGTTTGGTGCGATAACCTGCGCGTAAATATGGCGTGGGGTACGATGTACCACCAGGCGAGTCGCACCCAGTTCTTTGAGCTTGCGGCGTGCGCGGGTCGCACGACGGATACGAGCTGCTTTCTTATCCATAGTGTTACCTTACTTCTTCTTAGCCTCTTTGGTACGCACGACTTCGTCGGCGTAACGGACACCCTTGCCTTTATAAGGCTCAGGACGACGGTAGGCACGTAAATCTGCTGCAACCTGACCAATCACCTGCTTATCAGCGCCTTTCAGCACGATTTCAGTTTGGGTCGGACATTCAGCAGTGATGCCAGCCGGCAATTCATGGTCAACTGGATGAGAGAAGCCTAAAGCTAAATTCACCACGTTGCCTTTAACTGCGGCACGGTAACCTACACCTACCAATTGAAGCTTCTTAGTGAAGCCTTCGGTAACACCAATGACCATTGCATTAAGCAGTGCACGAGTGGTACCCGCTTGGGCCCAACCGTCTACAGCGCCTTCGCGTGGAGCGAAAGTCAGTGTATTTTCTTCTTGCTTAACTTCAACAGCACTATGGACGGTACGAGTCAGCTCGCCGTTCTTACCCTTAATCGAAATAACCTGACCGTTGAGTTTTACCTCTACGCCGGCAGGAATGACGACGGGTGCTTTTGCAACACGAGACATTCTTTCCTCCCGAATTAAGCTACGTAGCAGATAATCTCGCCACCAAGACCAGCTTGGCGAGCTGCACGATCGGTCATAACACCTTTAGAGGTAGAAATAACAGCGATACCCAAACCGGCCATAACTTTTGGCAGCTCATCTTTTTTCTTATAGATGCGCAGACCTGGACGGCTGATACGTTGAATGCTTTCTACCACTGCCTTACCCTGGAAATACTTAAGTGCTAATTCCAGAACAGGCTTGGTGTCGCCTTCGACTTTAAAATCTTCAATAAAACCTTCTTCCTTCAGAACGTTGGCAATTGCCACTTTCAGCTTGGAGGAAGGCATGGTGACCGCGACTTTGTTTGCGGATTGACCGTTACGGATACGGGTCAGCATATCCGCGATCGGATCTTGCATGCTCATCTGTCTTTACTCCCGTGATTCAATTGGTGACAATTACCAGCTAGCCTTTTTAAGGCCCGGGATTTCACCGCGCATTGCGGTTTCACGGACTTTAATACGGCTCAACCCGAACTTCCGCAAGAAACCATGCGGACGACCAGTTTGGTTGCAGCGGTTACGCTGACGGGACGGGCTGGAATCACGCGGCAGAGACTGCAGCTTCAGAACAGCATTCCAACGATCTTCGTCGGATGAGTTCACACCAGAGATAATAGCTTTTAATTCCTCGCGTTGAGCGCGGTATTTGTTAGCTAGTTTCACGCGAACGACTTCGCGTGCTTTCATTGATTGCTTAGCCATCAGTAACCCTACCTTACTTGCGGAATGGGAATTTAAAAGCAGCCAATAATGCACGGCCTTCATCATCGGATTTCGCAGTAGTGGTAATGGTAATATCCAAACCACGCACACGATCGACTTTATCGTAGTCGATTTCCGGGAAGATGATCTGCTCGCGCACACCCATGCTGTAGTTACCACGACCATCGAATGACTTAGCGGACAAGCCACGGAAGTCACGGATACGAGGTACAGCAATGGTAATCAGACGCTCAAGGAATTCCCACATGCGTTCGCCACGCAGGGTTACTTTACAGCCGATCGGATAGCCCTGACGGATTTTGAAGCCTGCAACAGATTTGCGTGCTTTGGTGATAAACGGCTTTTGGCCGGAGATTGCTGCCAAGTCAGCTGCTGCATTATCCAGCAGTTTCTTGTCAGCGATCGCTTCACCAACACCCATGTTCAGGGTGATCTTCTCGACCCGAGGGACTTGCATGACAGAGTTGTAGTCAAACTGAGACATCAGTTGTTTGACTACCTCGTCTTTGTAGTAATCATGCAGTTTCGCCATCGTATTACTCCAAATTACTTGATAGTTTCGCTATTAGATTTAAAGAAACGGACTTTTTTCCCGTCTTCGAATCTAAAGCCTACACGGTCAGCCTTACCAGTTGCCGCGTTGAACAGCGCAATGTTGGAAACTTGAATTGCAGCTTCTTTTTCAACAATGCCACCTGGTTGATTCAGGGCCGGAACCGGCTTCTGATGTTTTTTAACCAGGTTGATACCTTCAACAATGACCTTACTAGCAGACAGGACATTCTTTACTTTACCGCGCTTACCTTTGTCTTTCCCGGTTAGCACGATAACTTCGTCATCACGACGGATTTTCGCTGCCATGGTTCGCTCCTTAGAGTACTTCTGGTGCCAGAGAGATAATTTTCATGAACTTCTCATTACGCAGTTCACGAGTTACCGGCCCAAAAATACGCGTGCCGATTGGCTGCTCGCTGTTATTATTTAAAATAACACAAGCGTTGCCATCGAAGCGAATGACAGAACCGTCCGGGCGACGTACACCCTTCTTGGTGCGCACCACTACCGCCTTCAGAACATCGCCTTTCTTCACCTTGCCACGAGGAATTGCTTCCTTGATGGTGATCTTGATGATGTCGCCGATGCCTGCGTAGCGACGGTGCGAGCCACCTAGAACCTTGATACACATTACGCGACGTGCACCGGAGTTGTCGGCCACGTTCAGCATAGTCTGTTCTTGGATCATGTTAGTGCTCCGCTAATGTCAACTACTACTTTAGGACCCAGAATAGGTCGTTTAAAAGCCCCATGAATGAGGGCGCAGCATTATAACACCGCTTCCAAATTATGGGTAGAAAAAATAAACGGCCCACTTTCTGAGCCGTTTATTATGTTCGAGTTGGCTACTCTATTACAGAATCGCTTTCTCTACAACGCGAACAAGTGTCCAAGACTTAGTCTTTGACAATGGACGGCATTCGCGGATTTCTACCACGTCACCGATTCCACATTCATTGTTCTCGTCATGTACATGCAATTTCGTCGTACGACGGATGAATTTCCCATAAATTGGGTGCTTCACCACACGTTCGATAGCGACAACCATGGATTTCTCCATTTTGTCACTAACTACGCGACCTTGCAGAGTACGGATTTGGTCAGTCATTACGCACCCGCCTTTTCAGTCAGTAAAGTCTTAACACGTGCGATATTACGACGCACTTGTTTCGACAGGTGAGTTTGTTGCAGCTGGCCACTAGCCGCCTGCATGCGCAAATTAAATTGCTCACGCAGCAGGTTGAGCAGCTCAGTGTTCAGCTCTTCAACGCTTTTTTCACGCAGCTCTTGTGCTTTCATTACATCACCGTCTTAGTTACAAAGGTGGTTCCTACAGGCAGTTTCGCTGCAGCGAGCTTAAATGCTTCGCGAGCAGTTTCTTCCGGCACACCAGCCATTTCAAATAAAACTTTTCCTGGCTGGATCAGGGCAACCCAATACTCTACGTTACCCTTACCTTTACCCATACGCACTTCGAGCGGCTTCTCGGTGATCGGTTTGTCCGGGAATACACGGATCCAGACCTTACCTTGACGCTTAATTGCACGTGTCATCGCACGACGGGCTGCTTCGATTTGACGAGCCGTCAGGCGGCAACGGCCACAAGCTTTCAGGCCGAACTCACCGAAGCTAACATCCGTACCTTGCGCAAGGCCACGGTTACGGCCTTTGTGCATCTTACGGAATTTTGTACGCTTTGGTTGTAACATCAGCGATTCTCCTTACTTGCGGCCTTTACGCTGCTGCTTTTTAGGTTGAGCAGCCGGTTCCGGTTGTTCAACAGCAGCCATACCACCCAAGATCTCACCTTTGAAGATCCATACCTTAACGCCGATTACACCATAAGTGGTGTGCGCTTCAGATGTGTTGTAATCGATATCCGCACGCAGTGTATGCAACGGAACACGACCTTCACGGTACCATTCGGTACGCGCGATTTCAGCACCGCCAAGACGGCCGCTTACTTCAACTTTGATACCTTTAGCGCCAAGACGCATTGCGTTCTGTACAGCACGCTTCATAGCACGACGGAACATAACACGACGTTCCAGCTGTGAAGTGATGCTATCAGCAACCAATTTTGCGTCCAGTTCCGGTTTACGGACTTCGGCGATGTTAATCTGTGCAGGAACGCCAGCGATATCCGCTACGACCTTACGCAGTTTTTCGACATCTTCACCTTTCTTGCCGATAACGATGCCAGGACGAGCGGTGTGAATAGTCACACGGATGCTCTTCGCTGGACGCTCGATAACGATGCGAGAAACGGAAGCTTTCGCTAATTCCTTAGTCAGGAATTGGCGAACTTTAAAGTCGCTGTCCAGGTTGTCAGCGAATTCTTTGGTATTTGCGTACCAGGTAGAGTTCCAAGCTTTGACAATACCTAGTCGAATACCATTAGGATGTACTTTCTGACCCATTGCTAGTCTCCAGAGTCTCAGCGATCGGACACAACCACAGTAATGTGGCTGGTGCGCTTCAGGATGCGATCTGCACGACCTTTTGCACGCGGCATAATGCGCTTCATGCTAGGGCCTTCGTCTACGAAAATCTTCGTGACTTTCAGATCATCGATGTCAGCGCCATCGTTGTGTTCTGCGTTAGCAATGGCAGACTCTAGTACCTTCTTAACCAAACCAGCAGCTTTCTTGTTGGTATAGGCCAGAGTTTCCAGAGCTTGCGACACTTTCTTACCGCGAATCAGGTCCGCTACCAAGCGAACCTTCTGAGCAGAAGAACGAGCGTGGCGATGTTTAGCGATAGTTTCCATCTCTTCCTCCTACCTTAGCGCTTTTTAGCCTTTTTATCGGCCGCATGGCCGCGATAAGTACGGGTCGGCGCGAATTCGCCCAGTTTGTGACCGACCATTTCATCGGAAACAAAAACGGGAACGTGCTGACGACCATTATGGACAGCGATGGTCAAACCGATCATATTTGGAAAGACCGTTGAACGACGGGACCAAGTCCGAATTGGCTTCTTGTCTCCGCTTTCCACCGCTTTCTCTACCTTCTTCAGCAAGTGCAGGTCAATGAAGGGACCTTTCTTGAGAGAACGTGGCATGGCTTATCCTCTAATTATTTTTTACTACGGCGACGTACGATGAACTTATCAGTACGCTTGTTGCTACGGGTCTTCTTACCTTTGGTTTGAACGCCCCACGGGGTTACCGGGTGCTTACCAAAGTTACGACCTTCACCACCACCGTGTGGGTGATCTACCGGGTTCATCGCCGTACCGCGAACGGTAGGACGAATACCACGCCAACGACTAGCACCTGCTTTACCCAGGACACGCAGCATGTGTTCAGCGTTACCGACTTCACCTAAGGTGGCGCGGCAATCAGCTAGAACTTTGCGCATTTCGCCGGAGCGCAGACGCAGAGTAACGTAGGAACCGTCACGAGCAACGATCTGAACGTATGCACCAGCAGAACGAGCCAATTGGCCGCCTTTACCTGGTTTCATTTCTACGTTATGAACCGTTGAACCAACTGGGATGTTACGCATAGGCAGGGTGTTACCTGCTTTAATTGCAGCATCAACGCCAGATTGAATCTGGTCACCAGCTTTCAGGCCTTTCGGCGCCAGGATGTAACGGCGTTCGCCGTCTTTGTACAGAACCAACGCGATATTCGCGGAACGGTTCGGATCGTACTCCAGACGCTCTACCACAGCAGGGATACCATCTTTGTTGCGTTTGAAGTCAACCAGACGATAATGTTGCTTGTGGCCACCACCGATATGACGGGTAGTGATACGGCCATTGTTGTTACGGCCACCGCTTTTGCTTAATTTCTCAAGCAACGGGGCATAAGGCTTACCCTTGTGCAGCTCAGGGTTAACCACTTTAACAACGTGGCGACGACCCGGAGACGTAGGTTTACATTTAACAATTGCCATTGTTTACTCCTCCGACTTACTCTGCGCCGCCGATGAAGTCCAGATTCTGGCCTTCTTTCAGGGTGACGTAAGCTTTTTTCCAGTCGCTACGACGACCAACACGCTGACCGTGACGCTTACTCTTGCCTTTAACCAGCAAGGTGTTAACGTCTTCGACTTCGACTTCAAACAGTTTCTGCACTGCAGCTTTAATTTCTGCTTTGGTCGCGTCTTTGGCAACTTTGAGAACGATGGTGTTATTCTTTTCCATCGCAGCGGACGCTTTTTCAGATACATGCGGCGCGCGCAGTACTTTCAGCAGACGTTCTTCACGAATCATGCCAGCATCTCCTCAACTTGCTTCACAGCATCAGCAGTCATAACCACTTTGTCGAAGGCGATCAGGCTAACTGGGTCAATACCAGCAACATCACGGACATCAACCTTATACAGGTTGCGAGCTGCCAAGAACAAGTTCTCGTCCAGTTCACCAGTGATGATCAGTACATCTTCCAGAGCCATATCTTTCAGTTTCTGTGCCAGCAACTTAGTTTTAGGTGCTTCAACAGAGAACTTTTCGACAATGATCAGACGATCTTGACGTACCAATTCGGACAGAATGCTTTTCAGCGCGCCGCGGTACATCTTTTTATTTACTTTCTGACTGTGGTCCTGAGGCTTCGCAGCAAAGGTCACACCACCTGAACGCCAGATTGGGCTCTTTACAGAACCTGCACGCGCACGGCCGGTACCTTTCTGGCGCCACGGTTTTTTACCGGAACCAGTTACTTCGGCGCGGGTCTTCTGAGCACGAGTACCTTGACGGGCACCTGCTGCATAAGCAACAACAACCTGATGTACCAGCGCTTCGTTGAAATCACGACCGAAGGTAGTTTCGGAAACAGTCAGCGCGCTTTGCGCGTCTTTCACTATTAATTCCATTGCTATCCCCTTACGCCTTCACAGCTGGTTTAACGATCAGGTTGCCACCGGTTGCGCCCGGTACAGCACCCTTAACCAGCAGCAGGTTGCGCTCAGCGTCAACACGTACTACGTCCAGGCTTTGAACGGTTACACGCTCGTCACCCAGGTGGCCTGCCATTTTCTTGCCTTTAAACACTTTGCCCGGAGTCTGGTTTTGACCGATAGAACCCGGAACACGGTGAGACAAGGAGTTACCATGGGTAGCATCTTGGGTACGGAAGTTCCAGCGCTTAACAGTACCGGCAAAACCTTTACCTTTAGACGTACCTGTAACGTCAACTTTCTTAACGTCTGCGAAAATCTCGACGCTAATTTCTTGGCCAGCAGTGAACTCTTGACCTTCTGGAAGGCGGAATTCCCACAGACCACGGCCAGCTTCTACGCCAGCTTTAGCGAAATGACCCGCTTCTGGTTTAGTAACGCGGTTAGCTTTTTTAGCACCGGTAGTTACTTGCACAGCACGGTATCCGTCGTTTTCCAGGCTTTTGACCTGAGTTACGCGGTTCGCTTCAATTTCGATAACAGTTACTGGGATTGAAACGCCATCTTCTGTGAAGATACGAGTCATGCCCACTTTCTTACCGACTAAACCAATCATTGTTTCAACCTCTCAATCGCTCAATGACCTGATTAACCCAGGCTGATCTGCACGTCTACACCGGCAGCCAGATCCAGACGCATCAGAGCATCAACGGTTTTCTCGGTTGGCTCAACGATGTCAACCAGACGCTTGTGAGTGCGAATCTCGTACTGATCGCGCGCATCTTTATTGACGTGCGGAGAGATCAGAACGGTAAAGCGCTCTTTGCGAGTTGGCAGCGGGATCGGACCACGAACCTGCGCACCAGTGCGCTTGGCAGTCTCGACGATTTCCGCAGTTGATTGATCGATCAAACGATGATCAAACGCTTTCAGGCGGATACGGATTCTTTGGTTCTGCATGAGACCAGAGCTCCAATTATTTATAAACGTAAATGATTACTCCTCGCACCCATTTCGATTGATGGGGGAGTGTAATCGTTCAACATATAACCCCCATATCGGGAGTATTGTTCGG
>NZ_JBLWEX010000180.1:0-13756 GCF_048323875.1 Yersinia sp. LJYL362 | reverse complement strand
TCTTTGGTATTGCTTTTGAGCCGGAACAATATCAGGCATTGAACCCATTCTGGATTATGGTTGCCAGCCCAATACTGGCTGCCGTCTATAACAAAATGGGCGACCGCCTGCCAATGCCGCACAAGTTCGCTTTTGGCATGGTGCTCTGTTCCGCAGCCTTCCTGGTGCTGCCGTGGGGTGCAAGCTTTGCCAACGAACACGGCATTGTTTCCGTCAACTGGTTGATCCTCAGCTACGCGCTGCAAAGCATCGGTGAACTGATGATTTCAGGTCTGGGTCTGGCGATGGTCGCACAATTGGTGCCTCAGCGTTTAATGGGCTTCATCATGGGGTCATGGTTCCTGACCACTGCTGCTGCTGCCCTTATCGCCGGTAAAGTTGCCGCATTGACCGCGGTACCAAGTGATATCACCGACGCCCATGCATCACTTGCTATCTATAGCCATGTGTTTATGCAGATTGGTATTGTGACCGCTATCATCGCAGTTCTGATGATGCTGACCGCACCAAAACTATATCGCATGACATTGGCACCAAGTGACAGTAACAAACCCTCTCCTGCCGCAGTTGTTTAATCTGCTGGCTGGCTAAGAGCGCTCCTTCGGGAGCGCTTTCTTTTTTTCGCATCTGCGAGCTGTCAGTTATTTGACCAAACGGCCAACTGATATCCATCCGGATCGGTGAAGTGGAAACGCCGCCCACCCGGGAAAGCAAATATCGGGATGACAATCTTGGCACCCGCCTGTTCCAAACGTTTTTGCGTTTGTTCTAAATTATCAGCATACAGAATGACAAGTGGCCCACCATTAGGCTGAACTTCCCCTAAGGTGAATCCTCCCGTCAATCGACCATCGGTAAACTCACAATAGCTCGGCCCATAATCAGTAAAGCGCCAATCAAAAACCGTCCCGTAAAAATCTTTTGAACGAGCAATATCACTGACAGCAAACTCTATATTGTCGATACGACTATCATTTCCCTGAATACCCATGATCCACTCCTATAATTAACTCATCAAATAGTATGGCTGATTTATCTTATTCATTCCCTCCAGTTATGTCTTCACCGCCGCCCAACACCAATGTGAATCACGCCACACTCTTGGTGTACAAAAAATAAACTATACTCAGTTTATATCGCAGAGTATTACTCCCTATTTCAGGCTGATACACGTCTGTTATCTGCGGTCGATAACCGATCAGGAGGTGATTTATGATCAACCATGTTTGGGGGCTTATGACCCATCCCGGTCAGGAGTTTCAACAAATCAAACGTGAAGGCGAAAGTGTACGCCACATGTATGCTCATCACATTCTCCTGATGGCTGCTATCCCGGTGATTTGTGCATTTATCGGCACCACACAAGTCGGTTGGAATTTTGGTGATGGGCAGACCATAAAACTGGCCCCCCTAACCGCGCTCTATTTCGCTATCATTTTTTACGTTTTGATTCTGGCTGCCGTAGCACTGATGGGTCGGGTGATTTACTGGATGGCGCGCCGCTATGAAAGCCGCCCAAGTTGGCAACGCTGCACCTTGTTTGCCGGTTATGCTGCCACACCGATGTTGCTGGCTGGCGTGGTCGCCCTCTACCCAATTATCTGGTTGTGCTTATTGGTCGGGGTAATTGCACTTTGCTATGCCGGTTACTTGATGTATCTGGGCATCCCCACCTTCCTCAATATTGACCGGCAAGAAGGTTTTATCTTCTCTGGTTCTACCTTTGCCATCGGAGTGCTGGTTTTAGAGTTACTTCTTGGCCTGACCGTTTTACTGTGGGGTTACGGTTCGCGATTGCTGTAATGACCTAAAATAACTGCGGGGCTCCCGCTCTTGCCATTATTTTGCTGAGAGCGGGTGCTAATTCCCTATTTGAAGTCACTAACAGGCTTTTATCGTGATTAATGTCGTCCAGATCGCAATCTCTTACATCTCCACTTAGGATAAAGTTGTACACTAAGTAGGACTGAGGCAAACAAGGCAAAAAAAAATGAAAAAGCTGACATTAAAAGAAATGACTGAAAGCGAGCAACGTGACGTCAAAACGCAACTCGATAAAGCCAGGATAAATTTAGGAAGGGCATTAACCAACTCAGAACAAAATAAAGTGAAAGACGAAGCCATAGAAAAAATCATGAACGCCCGCGAACAAATCGCAAAATTAACCCGCGTAGAAAGAAAAACCAAAAAAACAGCACCAAGCACTACCACTTTTAGCTGGTCTGCCTCGATCAGCACACGTCCACCACGGTAACAATCACCACTGACAGAAAATCACTGTCACAAGTGGCCTACAGTGGGGGAAATATACTGCTGTAGGTCAACTTCTCACTTCTTGCATAATTATATTACACTGCGCTAGCTGCATTTTTTGTCTGCCTGTCTTAGGATTAATGGAAGCTTTTCTCTTTCAGTATGCTATTAAGGAGTTTGTGATGAAATTGTTCTATAAACCCGGTGCCTGCTCTTTGTCTCCCCACATTGTGTTACGTGAAGCGGGGCTAGACTTCAGTATTGAAAGTGTCGATTTGGCGACTAAAAAAACTGAAACGGGTGAAGACTATTTGCACATCAACCCGAAAGGACAAGTGCCTGCTCTGCTACTGGATGACGGAAGCCTACTCACTGAAGGTGTGGCTATCGTGCAATATCTGGCAGATAAAGTGCCTGATCGCCACCTGATTGCACCATCAGGCACCCTTTCCCGCTACCACGCCATTGAGTGGTTAAACTTCGTTGCGACTGAATTACATAAAGGTTTCAGCCCGCTGTTTAACCCGAAAACACCAGACGAATATAAAGCTATCGCCCGTGAACGGCTGGATAAGCAATTCAGTTATGTCGATGGCGTATTAGCAAAACATGATTATCTGTTAGGCTCAAAATTCAGCGTGGCCGATGCTTATCTATTTACCGTAACTCGCTGGGCAACTGCACTGAAACTTGAAATTAAACAGCGCAGCCATTTAGATAAATATATGGCGCGGGTAGCAGAGCGTCCGGCAGTCAAAGCAGCGCTGGCAGCAGAAGACGTGAAGAAATAAGAAAGTCACTTATTTGCAGTGCCCCTAAATAAGGGGCACTGCATACCAAAATTATAATTTTGTCGCAGTAAAATGACAGGAAGGGTTAACAATAGCGTCCTGCGCCGCCACCACCTGAAGTTCATACTCACCCATTTGCTGAGTTTTCAACATCACTTCATATACCGCAGCCGTCACATGCTCCAGTGCTTTATCCAAAGGTTCGCCTTTAAGTAGATTTACCAGCAATAATCCACTGGTCAAATCACCCACACCCACTGGCTGGCGTGTGCCAAAATCTACCAGTGGACGGCTGATGTGCCAGGCATCATCCATGGTCACTAATAACATTTCAAAACAGTCAAGATGATAACCGGCACGGCTCAAATGCTTGACCAAAACAACTTTCGGCCCTTTCGCACAAAGGTCGCGGGCAACTTTAACCGCTTGCTCAACATTGTCTACCTGCACGCCACTGAGTTGTTCCAGTTCGAGCAGATTTGGCGCAATAATATCACTGGCAGGTAATGCTTCCTGGCAGAAAAACTCTGCCACACCGGGTGCTACGATACAGCCTTTCTCCGGATGCCCCATGACCGGATCACAAAAATACCAGGCGTTAGGATTGGCCTGTTTCACCCGCGAGACAGCCGCCAGTATATGACCACCTTGCTCCGGTGAGCCAATATAGCCACTCAATACAGCATCACAATCTTTCAGCCGGTCAATATCGGCAATACCTTGTACAATTTCAGTCAGATGGCTGGCGGGCATAACACATCCCGTCCAGTGACCATATTGCGTATGGTTCGAAAACTGAACGGTATTTAACGGCCAGACATTAACACCCATCCGGCGCATAGGAAATTCAGCCGCGCTATTACCTGCATGGCCAAAAACAACGTGTGACTGAATCGAAAGTATATTTTTCATTGGTACGGCCTAAAGTGAATAAACCATCAGCAAAAAAATAAGGGACATATCTTGCCCCTTATTTTCTTTTACTCTTACAGCCAGCTAATCAGGCAATAATGTTTTTTACCGCGGCGCAATAAGGTATAGCGGCCAAATAGACGATCGGCATCCGTGAAAGCGTATTCTGGATCAGATTGCTTCTCACCATTAATCGCCACCGCATTCGAGCTAATCATAGTGCGAGCTTGACCACGGGAAGGCACCAACTCCGCATTGACCAACGCTTGCTGCAAATCGGCGTCACGAGTTAGTTCAATGGTCGGCATACCATCTTGCGCCAGTTGAGCAAAGTCAGCTTCTGTCATGTCGTTTAAATCACCGGAGAACAAGCTGGCAGTGATACGTTTTGCCGCAGCCAGACCTTCTTCGCCATGCACCATACCGGTGACATTTTCCGCCAAAACGTATTGCGCGCGCGGCGCTTTGCCACTGTTTTTATCTTCTTCTTCCAGTGCGTTAATCTCTTCCAAACTCATGAAAGTAAAGAATTTAAGGAAACGATAAACGTCAGCATCTGCGGTATTGATCCAGAATTGGTAGAATTTGTAAGGGCTGGTTTTCTTCGGATCAAGCCACACCGCGCCACCTTCGGTTTTACCGAACTTGGTGCCATCTGCTTTGGTAATTAATGGCACAGTCAGGCCGTAAACCTGCTGCTGGTGAAGACGACGGGTTAAATCGATACCAGAGGTAATGTTACCCCATTGGTCAGATCCCCCAATTTGTAATGCAACGCCGTGCGCTTTATTCAGGCAAGCAAAATCATAAGCCTGCAACAAATTGTAGGAGAACTCGGTAAATGAAATACCGCTATCATCGCGATTTAAACGTTGTTTGACGGCTTCTTTGTTGATCATCTGATTAACAGAGAAGTGTTTGCCGATATCACGCAGGAACGTCAGCACATTCATGCCACCGAACCAATCGTAGTTGTTGGCCGCAATAGCACTATTTTCACCGCAATCAAAGTCCAGGAATGGCGAAACCTGCCGACGGATTTTCTCCACCCACTCGTTCACCGTATCTTCGGTATTCAACTTACGTTCGCTAGCTTTGAAGCTTGGGTCACCAATCATACCGGTCGCACCACCCACTAAAGCAACCGGGCGATGCCCTGCCAGTTGGAAGCGCTTTAGGCATAACAATGGAACCAGATGACCCAAATGCAAGCTGTCTGCGGTAGGATCGAAACCGCAATACAGTGAAATTGGCCCTTGCGCCAGTCTCTCTGCTAACGCGTCTTCATCCGTAACCTGGGCAACGAGGCCCCGCTCTTGCAATTGTTTAATCAGGTTGCTGCTGGTCATCAACGACTCCATTGTTTTACAAAAAACTTGTCTTTTCGAGGGGTATTTAAGAAAGGGTATAGAATAAAGCGCCCGCCCGATGAGCGCTAGGCTTAACCACAATTATTTCATCATTCTCACGGCGCTAAACGGTCAATTTTCCAGGTATCTGCATCCCGTTGATAGATAAATCGGTCATGCAGGCGGTGTTCGCCTCCTTGCCAGAACTCGACAGAGTCGAATTTAACCCGGAATCCCCCCCAAAAACTGGGTAGCGGCACATCACCTTGTTGGAATTTTTGCTTAAGCTCGAGAAATTTACTTTCCAATACACCACGAGCGGAAATCCGTGAGGATTGCTGGGATACCCAGGCACCAATCTGACTATCTTTGGGGCGAGAACTGAAATATTTCAACACTTCGAGGGTGGAAAGCCGTTCTGCTGTGCCAAGGAAGATGACTTGCCGGTCAAGCATATGCCAAGGGAATAATAAGCTGATATGTGGGTTCTGCGCCAATTGTTGCGCTTTACGACTGCCTAAGTTGGTATAGAACACCAACCCTTGCTCGTCATAATGTTTTAGCAGCACAATCCGCTGATAGGGCTGGCCGTTGGCGTCCACAGTCGCCACACACATGGCTGTTGGATCGGGTAAACGCGCATCACAAGCCTGTTTTAACCAGCGCTCAAATAATTCCAATGGATTTTCGGTTAAGTCGCTGCGACGTAGACCGCCACGAATATATTCACGGCGCAAATCTGCAACATCAAATTCATTATTGTCAGTCATATAAGCTCGGTATCGCGCAGGAAAGCAGTGATTGTCATTTTGCCCTCACAGCGGCAGAATCACAATCACCCTGAGCCGACAACAGCCTGATTACTTGATCAAAGTATTTATTTTATCAACACACAGTCATTAATAATGACTTTTTCATCTCGCTCAACAAAAGCTGTGTTGCCCTTCGACCAGAAAGCATACTGATTATCACTGTATTTCGCCCCGGAAGCGGCACGAACTTGCGGCAAGGTCAGCTGTTTACCGTCCAGCACTAAACTGACTTTATCCTGTTTATTATCTTGCATTACCGTTAGCTTGGTACCACCACATTGGTAATGCAAAGTTTCGTTTTTTGGCTGCACCAAACTGCATCCTGTCAGCATCAATACTGCCGCGGTACCCAATACTGCCGTCGTGCCAAATAGATGTTTCATTTTGCCGTCCTTATTGCGTGGATAAGCTACCCTGGTTTATGGCAGCTTAGCACCCTCATCGTGACGATACAGGATAGACTGCTCCTAAAATGGTCTCGCAACTGGCTCCGGTCACTGAGGGTAAATTACCCGATTTACCGGACAAGGTTCGAAAAGCCAACCAGGCAAATGCCAGCGCTTCCATATCATCGCCACTGACACCAAAATCATCGGTGACACACACTTCGGTACCCGGCAATAATGTTGACATCCGTGACATCACTAATGGGTTGCGCGCCCCGCCACCACAAACCAGCAGCCGCTCACAACCACCAGCCAACTGAACTTGCTCAGCAATGGAAAGTGCGGTTAGCTCTGCTAATGTCGCCTGGACATCTTCAGGTTTAATACCCGGAATTTTATTCAATTGTTTATCCAGCCACCCGGCATTGAAATACTCGCGACCGGTGCTTTTAGGTGCCGGTTTCGCAAAATAGGGGTCACTGTACATCAGTTCCAACAATGGCTGATTAACCTGGCCCGATAGTGCCCAAGCAGCATCCTTATCATAAGGTAGCGAACGATTACGCCAAATCCAGGCATCCATCAGCATATTCCCCGGCCCAGTATCAAAACCGCGTACCGGTAAATCAGGTAGTAGCATAGATAAGTTCGCGATACCGCCGATATTCAACACCATGCGCCGTTCCGTGGAATGGGCTAATAAAGCATGGTGGAAGGCCGGAACCAGCGGTGCGCCCTGCCCGCCATAAGCCATATCCCGGCGACGAAAATCCCCAACAGTGGCAATTTTTGTCATGGCAGCAATACGATTATTGTCACCTAATTGCATGGTAAAAGCCGGTTCACCCAGTGGCTCATGCCACACCGTCTGCCCGTGACAGCCAATTGCCGTGATGTCCTGTGCTGTCAGCCCCGCTTTGGCCAGCAGTGCCTGCACCGCTTCAGCAAACAGTATTCCTAATTGCGCATCGAGTTTACCCACGGCAGATAACGTGGTTGACTGCCCCTGACACATACCGAGGATATCTTTTTTTAACTGGAGCGGCATCGGATGACAATAACTGGCCTGCTGAGCCACCATGCGCTCATCAATGGCAGCCAGAACAACATCGATGCCATCCAAACTGGTTCCCGACATCACCCCAATAAAACGGCCTGATTTCATAGCAATGACCTTATTTCCCATTGTGGGACAAAATAGCAACGAGACTTTACCCAAATCACGTCAGAATAATAAAATTAACACCATGAAAAGATATACTTTTTTAAGTGTATACCGCCATAGGGGCATGTCTTAAAGAATGATTTTTATTTGCAAGAAGGGTCACATAAAAGTCATTAATTCTTACAGTATGAGTTATGACAGTGACATTTCTAACTTTGAGAAAGTTAAACTGCCGTTTAATATTGGTTGAAGTACAAACCGCTAAGCTGCGGTCCTATTAGTGTCATCCAAAAATAAAGCACACAGTCAAAAATACGGTAAGTAGTGAAATAAATATTTGAGTAAGCCATACTTTATGCAAATACTAGGCCGTCATTGGACTGGATTTGGATATACCAGGCATACTGAACCGTAATACGGTTATGCATTTTAATAGGAGTTTTTATGATCAAGCCATTAATCGCCGTTGCTATTGCTGCGGTTACTCTGACCGGTTGTGCCAACAACAACACCTTATCTGGTGACGTTTTTAGCGCTTCACAAGCCAAGCAAGTACAAACGGTGACTTACGGTACCCTGCTTTCCGTGCGTCCGGTGACGATTCAAGGCGGCGATGACAACAATGTTATGGGCGCAATCGGTGGTGCTGTACTGGGTGGTTTCCTCGGGAACACTGTCGGTGGCGGCACAGGCCGTAGCCTGGCGACAGCAGCTGGTGCGGTTGCTGGTGGTATGGCAGGACAAGGTGTTCAAGGTGCAATGAACCGTACTGACGGCGTGCAACTTGAAGTGCGTAAAGATGATGGCACCACTATTCTGGTTGTTCAGAAACAAGGCCCAACCCGCTTTAGCGTAGGTCAGCGCGTGATGCTCGCCAGCAGTGGCAGTACAGTGACCGTTAGCCCGCGCTAATCGCCTCTCTGTAATATATTTTATGATGTAACCCGTAAAGCCAGAGATCATTGCGATCTCTGGCTTATTTTTACTGCTAAAAATTTTCTTTCTGCTGTGAATTGAGTCTTAAAACTTTATTTTACTTACTTTGTAGTTGAATAATGTTTCTCTCAAGCTTGTCAATCAAACCAGATAACAATTCAATTTCATCTGGTGAAATTCCCCCAAGAATTTCTTTACGGGTGGAACATATGACGCCATCAACCTGCTCTATTATCGGTGAAGACTGTTCCGTCAGTTTTATCCTCTTTGCACGCCGATCATTTGCACAAGTATGGCGTGTGATTAGACCTTTCTCCTCCAGTTGATCTAAGGTTCTAACCAATGATGGTTGTTCGATACCAATCGCTTTTGCCAGTTGAATCTGGGATTGCTCAGGTGGTAAACGATTAATGTTATGCAAGGTAACCCAATGCGTTTGGGTCAGCTCCAACGGCTTCAACCGGTGGTCTATTAGCGCGCGCCAAACGCGAACTAATCGTGCTAAATCAGATCCTAATGTCGATTCCAATTGCCCCTCCTTTTATTTAGCGTGCTAGCATAACTACCAGAGTCCAGTCTATTTTGGGTAATTAACATTAAAAACACAAATGTATATATACCGTCGATGCTAGGACAATAGCAATAAATACGGGGAATCCTTTAGCAAAAATTATGTATTTACTAAAATTACCTCTTAAGGATTAACCTTATGTATGTATCTATATTATCCACAAATGCACCCCTATCAGACTTGGTTTTAGGTGCCTCTATCTATTTCCCGCCAATTTTTAAGGCGGTTATGCTAGGTTTAGTGTTATGGCTACTGATCCATCATATGCTGCGGAATTGGATCTACTCTGGTGATATCTGGCATCCAATATTAATGGATCTGTCCATTTTTGTCATTGCGGTCAGCGTTTCTTTATGGATATTAGCCGGTTGGTAAATTGATATGAATCATCAGTCTCTTAAATATTTCTCTTCTGTCATCGTATTCGCCTTCGCTCTTTGTGCCGGTTGGTGGATGTGGAATTATTATATGCAATCCCCCTGGACTCGTGATGGCAAAGTCCGGGCAGAATTAGTCAGTATCACACCAGAAGTCTCTGGCCGATTGGTTAAAATATTAGTTCATGATAACCAGTTGGTAAGCTCCGGAAGCTTATTATTTGTCATTGACCCACAGCCCTATCAATTAGCGCTGGATAATGCCCAAGCTGCCGTGGTACGGGCGCAGGCAGAACTAGCCAAAGCCAATCATGAAGCCGAACGTCGGCGGAATTTACCTAAAAACATCATTTCAGGCGAAGATCTCGACATTGCCAACCTAACAGCTGACAGCATGAAGGCCGCGTATCAAGGCGCGCAGGCAAACCTCGAACAGGCGAAATGGAATCTGAGTAAAACGCGGGTTTATGCCCCCGCCAATGGCTATATCACCAACTTGCAAACCCGTGTTGGCGACTATGCAACCGTCGGCACTCCATTAGTTGCACTTATCGATACCGACTCATTTTATGTAATGGGGTATTTCGAAGAAACCAAGCTCAGACACATTAGAGAAGGTAATGAAGCCAAGATTGTTTTGTATAATGGCAATATTCCTTTACGCGGTGTGGTCGAAAGTATTGGGAGAGCCATTTATGATCAAAGCGTCGATAGCAGCGGGAGTTTGTTGATTGATGTGAAACCTAATGTCCCTTGGGTTCGCTTGGCACAGCGGGTACCGGTCAGGATTAAATTGCTGGATGTTCCGCCCGATGTCACCTTGATCGCTGGCACCACCTGCACCATTTCGCTGGCAGATTAAAAATGCGCCTCTCTTTCCCCTCGTGGCAGAAAACTCCCTGGGGCAAAGCCAATGCGGGTCAGTGGCGTTATGCATTACGCAATTCGCTGGCAATGTGTTTATCCCTCTGGATTGCATTTGCACTGAATTTGGATGAGCCCTATTGGGCGATGACCTCTGCGGCGGTAGTCAGTTTTCCAACGGTTGGCGGTGTTATCAGCAAAAGTATTGGCCGGGTTATCGGCAGTCTTATCGGTGCCGCCGCATCATTGATGATTGCCGGTCATTGTCTAAATGACCCTTGGTTGTTCACCTTTGTCATTGCTGCCTGGATTGGCCTGTGTACTTTTGTCTCCAATCACTATCAAAATAACGTTTCTTATGCTTTCGCTTTGGCTGGCTATACCACCGCGATCATTGCTTTTTCTACTGTCAATACTACTGATACACAACAAATCTTTGATATTGCCCAAGCCCGGGTTTGTGAGGTTATTACCGGCATTCTTTGCGGTGGTCTGATGATGATGCTGCTCCCCAGCACTTCGGACGGCGAAGCACTGCTGACATCCCTGCGCCGTATGCAATCACGGTTGTTAGAACATGCAGAATTATTGTGGCAAACCGAGCAAACACAGCAGATTCGCACCTCCCATGAGGGGCTGATTGGCCAGATTCTTACGATGAATCTGCTGCGTATTCAGGCATTTTGGAGCCATTACCGTTTACGGCGACACAATAATGTATTGAATTTCATTTTGCATCGCCAGTTACGCATCACCAGCGTAATTACCAGTCTGCGTCGTATGTTGGTTAACTGGCCATCGCCACCGGAGAATCTGCCCGCCGTTCTCAATCAATTGCTAACCGCCTTACAGCAACCTGACTGTGATAAGTATCAGATAGCCAGGATCCTGCAACAAATTGCTCCCCATGATGAGTTTGATTATCGCCATCGGGCCTTCTGGTTGCGCTTGCGACATTTCTGTTGGTTATATTTACAAGTTAATCGCTGGCTGGCCCAACTGGATAAGGAACCGGAAAGCGGCATGTTGTTGCCCCCTGCCGTGACCTCGTTGGCTCGCCACACCGACACCTATGAGGCCGCCTATAACGGCCTGAGAACCTTTGTGTGCATTGTTATCGGTTGTGCCTTCTGGATAAATACGCAGTGGAGTTCCGGCGCTGCTGCTCTGTCATTGGCGGCGGTCAGTTGCGTGCTTTACTCTGCCACCCCTTCGCCAACTGACAGCATTGCCACGCTAGTGAAAGCCATTATCTTGCTTTCGATTGGCTGTTTTATTCTGAAATTTGGCGTGATGGTACAAATTGATGATTTTTGGCAATTTGCCGTGGTGTTGTTCCCCATTTTAATCACCATGCAAATGATGAAGCTTCAGCATCCGGCTTATGCTTCCCTATGGGGGCAATTGATTGTTTTTATGGGTTCATTTCTGAGCGTGACCAATCCCCCGAGCTATGATTATCAAGAGTTCCTAAATGATAATATTGGTAAATTAGTTGGCGTGATGTTGGCAGGTGTGGCATTTCAGATACTGCGACCCAGCTCAGATAAACGCAAGAGTCGGCGCATTGTTCGCATGCTACGGCGTGACTTTATCGATCAACTCAGCGCACACCCGCAACAAAGCCAGAATCAATTTGAATCACTGATATATCACCGCATCAATCAACTCAATCTTAGCAAAGATCAACCCGCGCGCTTGTGGCTACTGCGGTGGGGGATAGTGCTGCTCAATTGCAGCCATGTGGTCTGGCAGTTACGCGATTGGCAAACCACTTCTGCACCTTTGTCTGCCGTGCGGGACGTGTGTATTCATTGCCTGAAAGGTTGTATGACCGAGAAAGGTATTCAGCCAAGTTCACTACAAGCCACGTTGCAAGAATTGCAGCGTATGAGTGCTATTTTAGGACAATATCCGGATGATACAGGCCGAGAACTGGCCGGGCTTATCTGGCGGCTGTATTGTTCGCTAACACAATTGCAAATGGCGGTACCGGGCGAAGAAAGCAAGGTTGCGCCAGCCTGAGGCTCGCTGGCGCAAAGGATAAAATTAAGGCACGTCATAGCCCAGTGCAGCACGACGAATACGGAACCACTGCTGGCGAGTCAGGGTTAGGGAGAGAGATGCCCAGGCAGTTTTAACGCGCTCTATCTTGCCGGAACCCATAATCGGTAAGGGTGCAGATGGCAAACGCAGAACCCAGGCATACACCACTTGCTCGATACTTTCAGCACCAATCTCATCAGCTATTGTCTGTAACTCATTACGTAATGTTTGGAATTCAGGATCGCTAAACAAACGCCCGCCCCCTAAACAAGACCATGCCATTGGCTTAATACGCAACTGCTGGCAAGCATCCAGCGTCCCATCCACAATGGCGGGTTGGTGCAACGGTGAAATCTCAACCTGGTTAGTGACCAACGAGAATGGCAAGCGTGACTGCAACAAACTAAATTGCGCAGGCGAAAAGTTTGAAACACCAAAATGTCTCACCTTGCCGCTTTTATGTAATTGAGTGAATGCTTCAGCAACTTCATCTGCATCCATCAATGGGTCTGGCCGATGAATTAGCAATAAATCAAGATAATCTGTATGCAGATGCGTTAAGGATTGCTCTGCACTTTCAATGATATGGGAACGATCAGTAATATAATGCCCCAACGCATGCTCTGGCTTGGCCGTGGGGGCAATACCACATTTACTGACTAATTCCAGTTGGCTACGTAAGGAAGGCTTAAGGCGCAATGCCTGGCCAAATGCCTGTTCGCATTGATAGCCGCCATAAATATCAGCGTGATCAGCTGTAGTGATGCCCAACTCAATATGTTGCTCAATAAAGGCCAACAACTGTTGTGGTGTCATCTCCCATTCCATCAGCCGCCAATAGCCGCAAATCATGCGAGAAAACTCAGGCCCAAGCGGAGCCAGTTGGCTACGTGTATCCATTATTTGCTACCTCATTTGTTTATCTCTCTTAAGCATACACAACCGGCAGAAAGGTTAAATCCTCCCTGAGTAATGAATTGGGGCTGAGCAGTGAAATCGCCACAATCGCTAAACACTAAGGTAAAACAATGGCGAATCAGAATAATGAAGGTTGTTCTGGTAGTGGGTCATCCAGTTGTTTGTTGGCGCGCTGCAAGCGTAACAAGCGCTGTCGACACAGCCGCAGGACATCCCGCTTTTGCGGATCACTCATTTTCATCCAATTAAAGCGCTCATCCCGGCTACGCATACACCCACGGCAAAAGCCACGGTCATCTGTTTGACAGATACCACGGCATGGGCTGGGGATGTCAAAAAACTCAAGTTGCTGAGCCAAATCGCCTCTCCTGCTGCT
>NZ_JBLWEX010000179.1:0-13727 GCF_048323875.1 Yersinia sp. LJYL362 | reverse complement strand
TATCCGGCGCAACAAAGGGAGCTAAAAAGCCGCCACTCGCCGCATCAATATGCATATCAATATCGAGGCCAGTATCTTTTTGCAGTTTATCCAGCGCATCATGCAAGGGTTTGGGTAATTCATAATTACCGGTGTAAGTCACACCGAAAGTCGGCACTACACCAATAGTATTTTCGTCACAGGCCTCTATCATCCGCTGCGGGTCCATAAATAATTGCCCTGGAATCATAGGAATTTCTCGAATTTCCACATCCCAATAACGGGCAAATTTATGCCAACAAACTTGTACTGGCCCACAGACAAAATTAGGTTTATTGGTGGGTTTACCTGCCGCTGCCATTTTTTTACGCCAGCGCCACTTCATCGCCATGCCACCCAGCATACAAGCTTCTGACGAACCAATGGTATTCGTCCCTACCCCTTGTGCCCCTTTTGGGGTAGGGGCATTCCACAAATCAGCCATCATATTCACACAGCGCATATCTATTGCCGCTGATTGCGGATATTCCTCTTTATCAATCCAGTTTTTATTTATTGAAAGATCCATCAGTTTGTGGACATTATCGTCATCCCACGTCTGACAGAATGTCGCGAGGTTTTGTCGTGCATTACCATCAAGAAATAGCTCATCACTGATGATTTGAAAAGCAATATCCTCACGCATCTCCTCTTTAGGAAACACTTTGTTTTCTGAAATATTACGAATCGCTTTTGAACCAAAGCGAGAGTCTAATAAATCCGAGCGGTAATCATCCAGAGATTTTCTAGTCATTTCCTACCCCTATCCTAATTGATATAAACATTCAATTAAAAATCAGTGAAATCAAATAACTATAGAAATTAAAATTATTATTGAGCACAGAAAATATATCAATAGAGCACTATTATGATTTCACATGCTAATAAACGTTAGCACTGGAAAAAAAATGTGCCACTGCAAATACGAATATGTTTGTTTTAGGGATGGATGATTATTGTATTATTTTCATGCTAGCTTCTATTTATTAAGAAATTTTATGCCCAGTCTTTTCGAAAATATATTTCTCCTTTTTATCATTCAGGTTCTGTGGATAAAACTATTTCTATAGTGAATTATTTAACGTTTAATCACTTTTTCCCGGTGACAATCACTGGCATCCAGTATCTGGCCTTGCTGTGAAGATACCGCCAGTTTACTGATGGGTTGCCCATTCAGATTATCAACCAAAATTGAATGCTTTTCGCCTGCTGAAAAGAGATGCTCTTCACCCCATTGGCGTAAGCTGACTATAATCGGGAATAGTTGAACCCCCTTCTCGGTCAGCACATATTCATGGTAAGCACTGCCATCAGAAGCCGGGGCCACCCTCAAAATTCCATGTTCTACTAAATCGCGCAGACGCCCCGCCAAGATATTTTTCGCCAATCCAAGATTGTTACGAAATTCGCCAAAACGGCGAATGCCATCAAAAGCATCACGCACTATCATCAACGACCAGCGATCACCCAAAATCTCAAGTGTTTTGGCTACAGGGCACTCTTCTGCTTCAGCCCGGTCTTTATTCATTTTAGACATTCGTTGACTCCGATCTGCTGCGGGAAAAACTAGTTGCATATTAAAACCACCTCTGTTAAAAATCAATTAAGTGGTTTCAATTCGAAACTAGATTATGTGTCAGGCACTGTATGTCCACTGCAAACGAATCGACAAAAAGCCGCATCCAACCATTATCCAAAACAGTTTTTACGCCGCCCCTCAGCTCAATCAGGGTGCTGTTCTACTCGATTGGCAGTGCTATCGGAGCTATCTGTACCACTTGGGTATTTGCCCATGCTGGATGGTCAGGTGTTTGTATTCTTGGCGCAATGACCAGTGCCGTTGCAATCCTGTTTTTACATCTGGCGTACAGGAAACATTCCACGGGTGTAATCAATTGAATATCATAAATTTTATTTATGTGTCTTTTGTTCGACCTATACTCATATTAGTTATCGATAACAGAGTTCAGACCTTATAGGAGTATTCGTTATGCTGAATATAGACAGGAAATACCTTCTGAGTATTGATGAAGGAACCTTAAAGAAACAACGGCTTATTATGCGAGTTATTGCCGTATTACTGCTGCTCGGCGGGATTTTTTGTCTGATTAACCCATTAGCTTCCGGGGCTGCACTAAGTATGATTATCGGTATTCTGCTATTACTCAGCGGGATCGCGATGATAATTGGGATGATAGCTAACCGCACTAAAAACCTTTGGCCGATGGTCACTGGCATATTGCTGGGCGTGGCATATATCGTAATGGGTTATGTATTCATTACCAACCCTGCGGTGGGAATGATAAGTCTGGCGATAGTGCTGGCGGTGCTGTTTGCCTTTGGTGGGGTCATGCGGCTAATAACCGGCTACAGAACATGGGGTTTACCCGGCGCGTGGCTGCATATTTTGCTGGGGATATTAGACCTGGTTATTACCTATCTGCTGGTCAGTGCCGGGCCGTTGATGTCAATAACCATGGTCACCACCTTGGTGGGGATTGAGATGTTATTCAGTTCATTTAGCTGTTTCATGGTCGCGGGTTTATATAAACGCCAATCTTAATTCTTCTCCCTTAGCGGTATCGTGGGCTGCGATACCGCTGTCCTGGAAATATTTTCATGTTCTCGAACAACTATTGATACTCACCTTGGGAACTGCCACAGTGATATCAGTCTACTCAAGTTAATGAACGCCAATAAATATAGGCAGGTTGTGTGAAACTCACTGATTTTTTCATTGCTCTATTGATTACTGCCATCTGGGGCGTCAACTTCTCTATTATCAAACTGGGTTTAATTACCGCAGATCCACTTATTTTAGCCGGTATTCGCTTCACCCTTTGTGCATTACCCGCAGTCTTTTTCATTAAGAAACCTGATACCTCATGGCGTTATATAATAGGTTATGGACTCTTATTTGGTATTGGTCTGTGGGGTATTGTCAATCTGAGTATCAAAGCCGGCGTATCTGCTGGAATTGCCTCTTTGGTGCTGCAATTTGGTGCTTTTTTCACTATGGTTCTTGGCGCATTTTTATTCCACGAGAATCTATCTAAATATCAATATACGGGTATTATTGTCGCCCTATTAGGGCTAACCAGCATCATATTTATCAGTGACGGCTCCGTGACATTTATTGGTCTGGCTTTGGTATTATGCGGTGCAGTAGTTTGGGGGCTGGTCAGTATTATTATTAAAAAATCCAATACTAGACAGGTATTTTCATTTTTGGTCTGGTCGAGTTTATTCTCCCCTATACCACTCTTCATACTGAGTTATCTCTTTAATGGCCCGAGTGGATTTACTGAGTTAGCCATACATTTTAATTCAACCACGCTATTTTCTATTTTATTTCAGGTTTACCCGAATACATTATTCGCCTATTGGGTCTGGAATTCATTACTCACCCAATATCCCGTATCTGTCGTCGCACCGTTATCCCTGTTAGTGCCGATTTTCGGTATGCTAGGCTCAGTGATGATTTTCAATGAAAGTATTCCCTCCGGGAAGGTTATCGCGATGGTATTCATTATTAGTGGATTAATTATCGGCCTGTATGGAAAGCGGCTGATGGGTCTTCTACGGAGAAAAACATCAGTCACCCTCTAGTTTTGCTACCGCTGAATAAAATGCCCAGGATGAAGATGCTATAGTCAGCATTTATGCTTCGATGAGAACTATTATGTCCCGCAGTCAGCGTCTGCTTGATTTGATTCAAATTTTACGTCGCCATCGTTATCCGATTACCGGTGCTGCGTTGGCAGAGGAGCTGGCAATCAGTCTGCGGACACTTTATCGCGATATCGCCACCTTGCAACAGCAAGGGGCTGATATAACGGGTGAACCAGGCTTGGGCTATGTACTACGCCCTGGCTTTATGCTGCCACCTTTGATGTTTTCCGAAGAGGAAATCGAGGCGTTAGTATTAGGTTCACGTTGGGTCAGCTATCGGGGTGATACACAGCTAAGTTCGGCAGCACGTAATGCTTTGGCAAAGATTGCTGCGGTTTTGCCCGCAGATTTGCGCGATGAATTGGATGCCTCGACCCTATTAATCGGCCCTGCTGGCCATATGCCGGACAGTGAGCTAGCCCTCCCCCTCTTACGTCGGGCTATCCGCGCCGAGCAAAAGGTCGATATTACTTATCGTGACCTAAAAGGAGCTGAGTCCTACCGCCGCATTTGGCCGTTTGCTATTGGTTTTTTTGAACAGGTACGCGTAGTCGTTGCCTGGTGTGAGTTACGCCAAACCATTCGTAATTTTCGAGCTGACCGTATTAGTGCGATAGCACTGACCGACCAACGTTATCCTCAGCGACGACAGTTGCTGTTAAAACAGTGGCGTGAAACCGAGGGTATCGAAGAGCAATCTCTCCTGTCTGGCTCACCCAAAAAATAGCTTTTTATCACCCGCATAAATCAATAATCACTACTGACAGAAACTGTCAGTCTGACCCTTTAGGATAGAACTCAGTTAAGCGGCACTCGGTTAACATGAACCTATTAAATTGATTATAAAGGGATAATTACATGACAAATCCAAATTTCATTATTCTATATGTGGATAGCCCGGCAAACAGCGCTAAATTTTACGGCGAGTTATTAGCAAAAGAACCGGTGGAATTACACCCAACCTTCGCCATGTTTGCATTGGATTCAGGTGTGATGCTGGGGCTATGGTCAAAACATACGGTTGAACCTGCGGCGACGGCCACGGGTGGCGGCGGAGAGGTCGCTTTTGCCCTCGCCGACAAAGCCGCTGTACAAGTTTTATACCGCGACTGGCAGCAACGCGGGCTCGTTATTTTGCAAGCACCGGTACAAATGGATTTCGGCTTTACCTTTGTGGCGTTAGACCCTGATGGCCACCGCCTGCGAGTGTTTGGCGATTAATAGGCCGCCACACTGACAATCAGCCTCCCCCTAACCGAAGGAAATATGTCCTAATACGTATCGCCTTCGGTTAATACATCAGACTTCCTCTCTCCTTTAAGTGTCATATTCATGACGGCTATCACAATCAGCACATTGTGATTTCCCAAGCTGCATTGCACCGTCTAAATTTGAATAAAAAATCTCATCCGACCACTTGGCCGAAATAAGCTGTCGCGGAGAGAAATAACAATATGGAGACTGCAATGTTAGCTTACCCTCACCTGCTCGCCCCCTTGGATCTTGGCTTTACCACCCTGAAAAATCGCGTATTAATGGGCTCGATGCATACCGGTCTGGAAGAGTTGCCTGATGGCCCACAACGCTTAGCGGCATTCTATGCTGAACGCGCTGCGGGGGGCGTCGGCCTGATTGTCACAGGCGGTATTGCCCCCAATAAAAAGGGCGTGGTCTATCAGGGCGCATCGGTGCTCAATGACGCCACACAAGTGCCACATCATCAAATCGTGACTGACGCGGTGCATGATGCAGGTGGTAAAATCGCGCTACAAATTTTGCATGCTGGCCGTTATAGCTATCAAAAACAACCGGTTGCCCCCTCAGCATTACAAGCTCCGATTAACCCGTTTGCCCCTCAGGAATTGAGCCACGACGAAGTGCTGCAAACTATTGCTGACTTTGCTCACTGCGCGCAACTAGCCCAACAAGCGGGTTATGACGGTGTCGAGGTGATGGGTTCAGAAGGATATTTGATTAATCAATTTCTGACCGCCCGAACTAATCAGCGCAATGATGAATGGGGCGGTGACTTTACTCGTCGAATGCGTTTTGCCGTTGAAATCGTGCGGGCCGTGCGAGAAGCAACTGGCCCTGATTTTATCTTGATATACCGCCTTTCTATGCTCGACCTGGTGGAAGAAGGCTCCAGTTGGGATGAAATTGAACAGTTAGCGCGGGCAGTCGAGCAAGCAGGTGCGACTTTGATTAACACCGGTATTGGCTGGCATGAAGCCAGAATTCCCACTATCGCCACCATGGTGCCACGTGCTGGATTCAGTTGGGTGACCCGGAAATTGATGGGAAAAGTGAATATACCGCTTATCACCACCAACCGGATTAATGACCCCTCGGTGGCAGAGCAAGTGCTGACCGACGGCTGCGCCGATATGGTATCAATGGCCCGCCCTTTTCTCGCTGATGCGGCTTTTGTGCAAAAAGCAGCTCAGGACCGGGCGGATGAAATTAACACCTGTATCGGATGCAATCAGGCCTGTCTGGATCAGATTTTTGACGGCAAGTTGACCTCGTGTTTGGTCAATCCCCGCGCCTGCCGTGAAACCGAAATGCCCGTATTACCGACAGCAACACCAAAGCGGCTTGCTGTCGTCGGTTCCGGCCCCGCCGGATTAGCTTTTGCCGTCACTGCCGCCAGCCGCGGCCATCAAGTCACACTATTTGACGCGGCAACCGATATTGGCGGCCAGTTTAATATTGCCAAACAGATCCCCGGCAAAGAGGAATTCTACGAAACATTACGCTATTTTCGTCGCCAATTAGTACTTCATGGTGTCATTCAACAGTTGAATACCCCGGTTCAGCCGGAGCAATTGGTTGATTTTGATGAAGTGATCCTCGCCTGCGGCATACAACCGCGGTTACCCGACATCAAGGGTATTGAGCATCCCAAAGTACTGACCTATCTGGATGTTTTGCGTGATAAAAAACCGGTGGGAGAGCGAGTGGCTATTATTGGTGCGGGTGGAATTGGATTTGATACTGCCGAATATCTGAGCCAATCGGGTGATTCCAGCAGCCTGGATAGCCGTGCCTTCAGCCATGAATGGGGCATTGATCAAGATTTAACTCATCGCGGCGGGTTATCTCCTGAGGGAAGTCAAGTTCATCCATCACCTCGCCTGATTTTTCTGTTACAGCGAAAAAACAGTAAAGTCGGTGAAGGGCTAGGGAAAACAACTGGTTGGATACACCGCACCAGCCTGGCGATGCGGGGCGTGAAAATGCTCAACAGTGTCAGCTACGAACGTATTGATGATGAGGGGCTGCATATCATTCGAGCAGAACAAGCCAGTTGCCTGCCTGTCGATACCATTATTATTTGTGCCGGTCAGGAGCCGCGTCGGGAGTTGTATCAACCCTTGCTGGATATGGGTAAAACCGTGCATTTAATTGGTGGTGCTGATA
This sequence comes from Yersinia sp. LJYL362, assembly GCF_048323875.1. Taxonomy (NCBI): domain Bacteria; kingdom Pseudomonadati; phylum Pseudomonadota; class Gammaproteobacteria; order Enterobacterales; family Yersiniaceae; genus Yersinia; species Yersinia sp. LJYL362. Next base: position 6,614 of record NZ_JBLWEX010000179.1, on the reverse strand, counting down.
TCGCCGCTGAACTGGATGCCCGTCGGGCAATAGATCAAGGAACACGGCTGGCGCTGGCAATATAAGCATGAGTAAAAAGCGGGAAGTGGTAAATGCCACGCCCCGCAGCTTTAAGCCCCAAAAGAGATACCCAAAGTCATTGGAATCGCAGCTAGCAACCCCGTAGCGTCCAGGACAATCGCCTCGGGGTTAATTTTAGCAAAGGATTATCCAAAGTCATTGGAGTCACAGGTCGGCAGCAAGCAAACAAATCCCGATGAGCTGACTCAAGTCAGTGATTCGGGTGAGTGCGCGCCGCTAACACCCCTGTGCCTTCAAGGGCAAAGGATAATTAGAAATCACTATACGACATGTCGAGGCTACCACTACCCCCGCCCTCGGAACGTGATGAGGCCGTCTTCACCGCTTTAAGCACCATAAACTTCTGGTTGGAATCCAGCGTCTCGCAGTTCCCAAACAGTCGTTTCAGTTTGTGGAAATAATCCAGATGACGGTTCCCAACAATCATTAGCTCGCCGCCCACTTTCAGACAACGTTTGGCATCACAGAACATCTGCCAGGCCACATGGTCACTGACGGCATGTTGTTGATGGAATGGCGGGTTACACAGCACCAACTGTAAGCTCTCGCGCTCAACGCCAGCCAAACCATGACTCACCATAAATTCACAGCGCGATAAATCTTGCGGGCGGTTATAGGTGATATTCAGCTCACTGGATGCCACCGCCATGTATGACTCATCGACGAACAACATCTCTGCCAGCGGGTTTTGCTCTAATGCGATTAAACCTACCACCCCATTACCACAACCCAGATCGGCTATTTTACCCTCAACATCATAGGGCAAGATTTCCATAAAGAAGCGGGCACCGATATCCAAATTATTGCGCGAAAATACATTCGCATGGTTATGGATAACATATTCGGTATTTGCCAGCGGCCAATCGACTGTGTCCGGCGCATCGTCTGCCGGTGGAATATCAGCTACTTCACAGTGAATTAGGCGCGCTTTTTTCCATGCCAGTGTCGTTTTGGTCGGCCCAAGAATTTTTTCAAACAATTGCAGGGTTGAATTATGGACATCGCGAGATTTTGCACCCGCAATAATCACCGTATCTGGCGCAACCACACGACGCAAAGCATGCAATTGATGCTCCAACAGCGCCAAAGCTTTAGGGATCTTAATCACCACCAGCTTAGGGGCCTCAGGCAAGGCATCCATACTGCTTAGCAATGTGACTGCATCTTCATCCAGATGGTTTAAGCGTAAATTATGCGAAGTCGCCAATTGGCTCATATAAGAGTCACTGACACTAAAGGGACGATAAGCATGTAAAGCACAGGTCAGCGTACCGAACTGATCATTAAACACCAGCACCGGGCGGCCATCAATTTGGTTTAAGTCAATGTTTTGTAGCAGATATTCATCTGCTGCTTCCCATGCCTGTAAGGTATTGGAATTCTCTTGTGGGGGGAAACGCTCAAGCTCGAAGCTTTGTGTCCCCAGTAAGACTTGGCTCATCACCACTCCTGGCTTCTATTATAAATCACAAATTTGGGCTGTTTATCCCCTAAAACGGGCGCTCAGTAAAATGTTTTTTTGCTTAAATGCCGTTTTAGGCACAAACATGTCGCCTTCGACTGTGCCTCAGGAGGCAGATTTTACACTTTTGTGCTGAAAACATCCCGTTAAACCATAACTATTAATTATAAAAGGAAATAAATATCTCTTATTAAAACATGAGAATAATAAACAACAAGGAAATTAAGATTTATTAACAAATGATTTTCGCATGACAAAATAAAACATTATAAATACCAAACCACATTGTAATATAATCCATAGCCACAAGATTTACTGCCGTATTCATTATAAATTTAAATTAAACATAAAGAAGCCCCATCCCCTAACAATAAGTCATGGGGTCGTCAACCATTTATAAGGATTAGTGATATTAAATTATGGAAAATACAAATAACTCACGAAAAAATATATTAAAAAAAAGCCCTGTAGCTAAATTTGTTTCATCAGTATTATTTATATTAGGGAGTTCTTCAGCGATAGCTGAAGTGAATGCACAGGTAATTCACCAAGGTAAAACCAATGGCACGGTAATTCTGAATTCTAATCAAATGGCGCAAAATTCTATCATCGATGGTGCAGATCAGTTAATACTCACTGATAAAGCCAAAGCAATTAATACCCAGGTTAATACAGATAATCCTTCCTCAATCTTTCATCTAAAAGATAACAGTAGTGCTACGAACAGTACAATCAGTCATGGCCTCATGATGTTATCAGATCATGCCACAGCTTTAGTGACGTTTGTTGGTCTAAAAAAAGGTGAAGAGTCTGAAGATAATAAATTACTTGGGAAAATGTATATACGTAAAAACGGAAAAGCCCAAAATACAACGGTAGGTTCGGAGGGCGTTATCCGCCTCGAAAATAATGGTACGGCAGAAAACACGACGGTACTTAAAGGAGGGAAACTGCTTATTAAAAATGGAGAGGAAGATATAAAATTGATTGGGACGATAATGAAAGGGGGAGAACTGATACTAGAAAGTGAGGTTACGCTAGAGGGAGAAACGAAAATCTTCCCAAATTCAACGGTAAACACTGATGGTCATAACATTAAAAATAATGGGGACCTTTACTTCACAGGAAAGGGTAGAGAGATCACCGCCAATATAGAAGGTTCAGGCTCATTAACGCTACATAATCCAAATGCCACATTCATCTTAAAAGGAGTCAATCATGATACTAATCATAACGACTATTCATATTCCGGCTTAACAAATATAACAGCAGGATATCTTAAATTATCACAAGCAAAATTCTCCACAAGCCCAATTACGGGTGAGAAAGATACGAAATTAATTTTAGAAAATAGCTTACTCGATACGACGGTGTCGGGAGGGCATGTTAGTATCGACATCGATGGGGAAAGCAAATGGCATAATAGAGAGAACTCCAGTATTGGAAACCTGAATATACGTGAAGGCGGAAATTTAAATCTAAGTTCTTATCCAATGAATGTAGGCTCCTTTAATACACCTTATAAACCGTTAGCTAACCGACTGACCATTAATGGAGATTATCACAGCAACGGCGGTACCCTGGCGTTCTATAGCAAGCTGGAGGGAGATGACTCCGAGACTGACCGTATGTTGGTCGAAGGCAATACCTCGGGTCATACCAAGGTTAAAATTAATAATTTAGGCGGTGAAGGTGCGAAAACTGATTTAGGTATTCTTTTGATCGAGGTTAAAGGTGAATCTAATGGTGAATTCGAACAAGATGGTCGTGACGTCGCTGGTGCGTTTGAATATTTTCTCAGGCGTGGTAATGAAGCTGATCGTCGCAAAAACTGGTATATGATCAGTGATATCGAAAAATTTAAAATTGCGGGGGTTATAGCAGAACCAGAAAAAAATGATGATAAAGCAGCCAAACCAGACAGTAATCCCCATGAGGTTATAAAAACCACCGGAAAAGGTTACCCCGCCAATCCTGTCATTCAAACATTAAAGACTTTTATAGCAGAACTAGAAAAAAATGATGATAAAGCAGCCAAACCAGACAGTAATCCCCATGAGGTTATAAAAACCACCGGAAAAGGTTACCCCGCCAACCCTATCATTCAATCATTGGAGACTTTTATATCAGAACCAGAAAAAAATGATGATAAAGCAGCCAAACCAGACGGTAATCCCCATGAGGTTATAAAAACCACCGGAAAAGGTTACCCCGCCAATCCTATCATTCAATTACTGGCTGCTATACCAGAAGCAAAAAAACAGCAGACTGAATTAGTTGGGTCGCCTCAAGAAACGGATTCAATTATAGAAAAAGATAACACTTCAGTAGAAATACCTCCTGAAACTGCCAAAAATATTTCGCCAAGACAAGAAAGTGTAGTGATAGCACAAGACGAAGCATCGTCTAATAGCAACAACACTCTTCAAAAAACCTATCAGCCCGTTTATCGCCCTGAAAACGGCAGCTATATTGCCAATCTCTCAATGGCGAGAAATCTGTTTACTGCTGACCTAGAAAATCGTTCCGGGAATTATAAATATAAAGATGCAGCGACCGGAGAATGGCGTACCTCCAGTATGTGGATACAGACTCAGGGCGGGAGAAAACAGTTTGGTAACACAGTTGACCAACTGAATATCAAAGGGAAATACTACTCGGTTCAGCTTGGTGGCGATGTTGCTCAATGGGATATTGGTTCACAAGGCAGCGCACGAATCGGTATGTTGGCTGGGTTGGGTAAAGCAACTAACCACAGCAAATCTAGGGTTACGGGCTACTACTCTAATGGTTCAGTTAATGGTTATAACCTTGGTGTATATGCAACCTGGCTAGCCGATCAGCAAAATAAAACGGGGCTCTACATTGATACTCTGGCGCAATATAGCTGGTTTAATAATACCGTTAACGGCCAAGAACTGGCAGAGGAAAAATATAAATCCTCCGGTTTCACCAGCTCAATAGAAAGCGGTTATACCTTTAATATTGGCAGCACTGAGCAACTGAGCTATTTCATCCAGCCCAATGCAAATATCACCTGGGTGGGTATAAATGCTCAAAATCATATTGAAGCCAATAAAGATATCATCAATTATACTCACAGAGGCCAATTGATAACCCGTATTGGTGCTAAAACATACCTGCAAACCACCAATGACTCAGGTCAACAATTCATGCCATTTGTTGCCATTAACTGGCTTCATCAAAATCACAATACTGGCACACAACTTTCAGGGCGAGGTGTTGAGAACAGCAGCAAAAATAGTGCTGAACTCAAAATTGGCGTAGAAAGTAAAATTGACCAACGATTGCATGCTTGGGCAAATATCAATCATCAGATTGGAAATTATAATACCAGCGATACTAAAGCCTTAGTTGGCATAAAATACGCTTTCTGATAACAACAAAAGATACCTGTAAATATATTGCAGGTATCTTCACTTTAACACCACTTCACAACTCACATATCCCCTCCGGGGTAAAAATAATGTTGGTATTGCTCTTCTGTGGCTAACCGTTAGAAACCATCCAAACGGCTGGATTTTTCTAAGCAATAGGATTTTGTCTAACCCATCGGAAAACGCTATTATCACCACCAAGAAACACAAAACCATTGGCAGCCAGAGCACATATATATGCAGGAACTCACCTATCTGCAAGGTTATCCAGAACACTTACAGTCCCAGATACAGCAACTGATCACTGAACAGCGGTTGGGAAGTGTATTACGGCAACGCTACCCGCAACCTCATGATTACAATACAGATAAAATGCTGTATCAATATACGGTTGATTTAAAGAATCAATATCTGCGTAATGCGCAGCCACTCAGTAAAGTGGCCTATGACAGTAAAATCCAGGTGATGAAACATGCGCTAGGGCTGCACACCGCGATCTCCAGAGTGCAAGGTGGCAAATTAAAGGCAAAAGCAGAGATCCGAGTGGCTACAGTATTTAAAAATGCCCCTGAAGCCTTTTTGAAAATGATCGTGGTGCATGAATTAGCACATTTGAAAGAGAAAGATCACAACAAAGCGTTCTATAGTTTGTGCTGCCATATGGAACCGCAATATCATCAGTTAGAGTTTGATACGCGCCTTTATCTGACACACTTGGATCTGTTTGGCGCTATTTACTAGCCTTTAAAAACCAATCCGTTGATTGTGGGGCGGTTCAATGTGTTTTTCTTCTGTCGGAATGGAGTTCACTATGATTCGCTTCGCTGTTATTGGTACCAATTGGATCACCGCGCACTTTGTTGATGCCGCCCACGAAAGTGGCAAAATGAGACTGGCCGCTGTTTACTCGCGTAAATTAGAGCAAGCTAAAGAGTTTGCTGATAATTATAACGTTACTGATTGCTTTGATAATCTCGAGGCAATGGCAGCAAACGGTCAAATTGATGCCGTGTATATCGCCAGCCCAAACTCTTTGCATTACTCCCAAGCCAAATTGTTCCTCAGCCATAAAAAACACGTTATTTGTGAAAAGTCATTAGCCTCTAATTTTGCTGAAGTTGAAGCATTGGTTGCCTGTGCCCGCGAGCATGACGTGGTGCTATTCGAAGCATTTAAAACAGCCTATCTACCTAATTTTAATCAATTAAAACAGTCTCTGCCGCGCGTAGGGAAATTGCGTAAAGCGTTTATCAATTACTGCCAATATTCCTCACGTTACCAGCGCTATCTGAATGGCGAAAATCCTAATACCTTTAATCCCGCATTTTCAAATGGCTCAATCATGGATATTGGTTACTACTGTCTGGCAAGTGCTTTAGCTTTATGGGGAGCGCCTAAATCCGTGCTGGCAAGCGCAAGTTTATTACCGAGTGGGGTTGATGCCCACGGCACCGTTTGCCTAAATTATGGTGATTTTGATGTGGTTATTATTCACTCAAAAGTAAGCCAATCGGATATTCCTAGTGAAATTCAGGGCGAAGATGGCTCATTGGTTATCGAAAGCATCTCTGAATGCCTGTCTGTGGCCTTTACCCCCCGAGGCAGCCATTCACAAGATCTGACGCAGCCCCAGCATATTAATACTATGCTGTATGAAGCTGAGGTTTTTGCCA
>NZ_JBLWEX010000178.1:0-13718 GCF_048323875.1 Yersinia sp. LJYL362 | reverse complement strand
TCAGATCAGTAATCACGGGCGACTATTCATACTGATTGCAATATACATACGGGTATTTAAAGCCAAAACAGTATTATGAACCGGCTTTCAATCAAATGAGACAGGTATTTTCACAAACTCAGGTCAGCGGTGCCATGATCTAGACCTTTGTCGTGCATTGTTATCTGTGCTCACCGCTTTCAATTTTCCCAGAGCGTACGCAATGCAATGGCGAAACGTTCACTCCACGGGCGACAAAACCGTGCAACCACTCCGGGGCAATACTTAACACCTGCCGGGCCGATGACTCCGTGTCAAATTCGGCAAAGACACAAGCTCCGGTTCCGGTAAGGCGTGACGGAGCATATTCTAACAGCCATGAAAGAGCCTGTTCAACCTCGCGAAAACGTTTTCTTGCGATTGGTTCGCAATCATTTGCGTACGGAGTGCTTAAAAGCGCCGCCAGTGGGCGAACTGGCGTATTTCTTTTTAATTCAGGATCAGAAAAAATAATGGGTGTTGGGATGCTTACACCGGGGTGAACCACCAAATACCACTTCTCTACAGGCTCGGCGAAGGACAACTTTTCACCAATTCCTTCGGCAAAGGCCGCATGACCGCGAATAAAGACGGGCACATCAGCCCCCAATGTGAGGCCCAGAGTGGCTAATTCTTCATCAGACAGACCACACTGCCACAGGGTATTGAGTGCCACTAACACCGTCGCTGCATTGGACGAACCGCCCCCCAATCCGCCCCCCATTGGCAAGCGTTTATCGATGCTGATATCTGCCCCACGAGGTACTTTGGCTGAGCTGGGGTGTTGTTGTTGCAAGTGCTGTTGCAGCAACCGCGCCGCGCGGATGATCAGATTTTGTTCGTTTTCCACCCCGGTAATGGGGGTTAATAGCCGAATCTGCCTGTCATCACGGGGTACAATCGTCAGTTCGTCGCCATAATCGAGAAACTGGAACAGAGTCTGTAATAGGTGATAGCCATCAGCGCGTTGCCCGGTGATATAAAGAAACAAATTTAATTTAGCGGGTGACGGCCAGACGTATTGATGGGTATTTGCCATACTATTTGACCGTCCAGTTATCCATCTTCAGCTTGATACGCTGACCACCCTGACTGAGCTCCATGCGGCTAGGCAAAGCCGGTGTGACCTGAGTATTGTATTCTTGATAATCCACCACCCACGTTACGCCATCTTGTTGGTAAGTCAGCTGTTTCAAGCGGTATTTGTCGTCGAGAGTAAAGTCAGTGGTATCACCTGGCAAGCCCAGAATCCATTGGCGTAAACTTTCCAGTGGAATCGACATCCCGGTTAATTTTTGAATCATTTCTTGCGGATCATTACTGACATAGCGTTTGCCTTGATTGTCAGTTAATTGGGTTACACCAGGTTGGACGACCAATTCTAACTCGGTGCTACCCAACGGATTGGTGAGCAACAGGCGATAGCGTTCGGGGGCAGTTTGTTGCCAGAAGAAACGCGCATACACTTTTTGCTTTTCTGAGATATAAGCAAAAGCACCGCGGGTTTGAAATTGGCTCAATTGCTGTAATTGCTGCTCATGCTGACGCCATTGTGGCGAGGTGGGGCTGGTCGCTGGGCCGGAAGGTGGCGTAGTACTACAGGCAGCTAAGAGCAAAGTAGCTAACGGAAGTAGGCGATAAAAACTGATTTTGCGCTGAGGCATATGGGTATAAATCCTATCGGTCGCAGGGTTTTTCACTGGCGCACGTTTTATAAAGCAATATTATGATAAAGCAAATTTAGTTGATGTGTTTGAATAATGGGCATCATTGTCGCTCACGCTAACGACCTGAGGGCTGAGCGTCAATATCTTGTTCTATGTTGTACATCATATAATCAATTATTGAGCATAATTTGGGATAATACTTAGGATGATGCACTGTGACTTTTATTGATCCCGCGCATCAAGTAGAATGCGGTTCAGACGAGAATCCATACTAACATCAGTATTACTCGAAGCCGTTCTCATGACTCTGCTTGCATTAGGCATTAACCACAAAACCGCTCCTGTATCGTTACGTGAACGGGTGACATTTTCACCTGAATCGATCGATCAGGCACTTGCTAGCTTGCTCCAACAGCCGTTGGTGCAGGGCGGTGTCGTGTTGTCTACGTGTAACCGAACTGAGTTATACCTCAGCGTAGAACAGCAAGAAAATCTGCACGAACAACTGATTGCCTGGCTGTGTAACTACCATAAACTCAGCCCGGATGAAGTGAAAAAGAGCCTCTATTGGCACCATGGCAATGACGCAGTGAGCCATTTGATGCGCGTGGCCAGTGGGCTGGACTCCTTAGTGCTGGGCGAGCCACAAATTCTGGGGCAGGTGAAAAAAGCCTTTGCTGAGTCGCAGCGCGAGCAATCGCTCTCTGGTGAGTTGGAGCGGTTATTCCAAAAAACATTTTCGGTCGCCAAACGGGTTCGTACAGAAACTGAAATTGGCGCCAACGCTGTTTCGGTGGCGTTTGCTGCCTGTACCTTGGCACGGCAAATCTTTGAGTCACTGTCAGAACTGAATGTATTGTTGGTTGGCGCAGGGGAAACCATTGAGCTAGTGGCTCGTCATCTGCGCGAACATCAAGTCAAGCATATGATTATTGCGAACCGTACCCGCGAACGCGCCCAAGCGCTGGCAACCGAAGTGGGGGCAGAGGTGATTACGTTGCCAGAGATTGATGCCCGCCTGGCCGATGCCGATATTATTATCAGTTCGACCGCCAGTCCGCTGCCCATTATTGGTAAAGGGATGGTGGAACGTGCGCTGAAAAGCCGTCGCAATCAGCCTATGCTGTTTGTCGATATCGCGGTGCCGCGTGATATTGAGCCGGAAGTCGGTAAACTGTCGAATGCCTATTTATATAGTGTTGATGATTTACAGGCGATTATTCAGCACAATATGGCGCAACGCCAAGCGGCTGCCGTTCAGGCCGAGTCGATAGTGCAGCAAGAAAGCATGAATTTTATGACCTGGCTACGCGCTCAGGGGGCGGTTGAAACCATTCGTGATTATCGCTCTCAGGCTGAACAGGTGCGCAGTGAAATGACGGCAAAAGCGTTAGCCGCCATTGAACAGGGAGCCAATATTGAACAGGTGGTAAATGAACTGGCTCACAAGCTAACCAATCGCCTGATTCATGCTCCCACCAAATCCCTCCAGCAAGCCGCCAGTGATGGCGATATGGAGCGGTTGCAATTATTACGCGACAGCCTTGGGCTGGATCAGCATTAGTTTCCTCTAATTACAGGGTTTAAAACCACGGATGAAGTCTTCTATTGTTGCCAAATTGGAAGCGTTACAAGAGCGCCACGAAGAAGTGTTAGCGCACCTTGGCGATGCCAATGTTATTGCCGACCAAGACCGTTTCCGCGCGTTATCACGTGAATATGCGCAATTGACGGATGTCACTCGCTGTTTCAAAGAATGGCGCAGTGTACAAGATGACATCGAAGCAGCAGAAATGATGCTCGACGATCCCGAAATGCGTGAAATGGCGCAGGACGAACTGAAAGAAGCGAAAGCGCGCAGTGAAGAACTGGAACAACAACTGCAAGTTCTGTTGCTACCCAAAGACCCTGATGATGAGCGTGATTGCTTCCTGGAAATCCGCGCCGGAACCGGGGGTGACGAAGCGGCTATTTTTGCCGGTGACATGTTCCGCATGTATAGCCGCTATGCTGAAGCCCGCCGCTGGAAAGTGGAAATCATGAGCGCCAGTGAAGGTGAACATGGCGGTTATAAAGAAGTGATTGCCAAGGTCTCCGGTGATGGCGTCTTTGGCCAGTTAAAATTTGAATCGGGCGGCCACCGTGTTCAGCGCGTACCAGAAACCGAATCGCAAGGGCGAATCCATACCTCGGCTTGCACTGTGGCGGTGATGCCGGCTATTCCCGAAGCTGAAATGCCGGAAATCAATGCGGGTGACTTGCGCATCGATACCTTCCGCTCTTCAGGTGCCGGTGGTCAGCACGTTAACACCACGGATTCAGCCATTCGTATTACCCATATTCCCACCGGAATTGTGGTGGAATGTCAGGATGAGCGCTCGCAACATAAGAACAAAGCCAAGGCGATGTCAGTGTTGGGCGCCCGTATTCGTGCCGCAGAGATGCAAAAACGGCAACTGGCCGAGGCCTCTGAGCGCCGTAACTTATTAGGCTCTGGCGACCGTTCTGACCGCAATCGTACCTATAACTTCCCGCAAGGGCGCGTGACAGACCATCGTATCAACCTGACACTTTACCGTCTGGATGAGGTGATGGAAGGGAAACTGGATATGCTTATCCAGCCGATTGTGCAGGAATATCAAGCGGATCAACTCTCTGCGTTGTCTGAGCAAGATTAATGGATTATCAGCAGTGGCTGTCGCAAGCGGTAGCCCGTTTTAACCAAAGTGACAGCCCAAAGCGCGATGCCGAAATTATACTGAGCTTTGTAACAGGGCGGGCGCGCACCTATTTGTTGGCCTTTGGTGAAACCCAACTGACCGCCGAGCAATTGGCGGCGTTAGAGCCATTGGCCGCGCGGCGTGAACAAGGTGAGCCGATTGCCTATCTGGTGGGGGAACGCGAGTTTTGGTCGCTGCCGTTGAGTGTTTCCTCCGCCACATTAATTCCTCGCCCGGACACCGAATGCTTAGTTGAGCAAGCTTTGGCGCATTTACCTGCCACTCCATGCCGTATTCTGGATTTAGGCACTGGTACTGGTGCAATTGCTTTGGCATTAGCCAGCGAGCGCCCAGATTGCGCGGTGATGGGGGTTGATATTCAAGCTGATGCTGTTGCTCTGGCCCGTCATAATGCCAAGAAACTCGCGATAAATAATGTGGATTTCCTGCAAAGTAGCTGGTTTGACTCGGTCAATGGGCGATTTACGCTGATTGTGAGCAACCCCCCCTATATTGATACCAATGACCCTCATCTAAATGAAGGTGATGTGCGCTATGAACCACACAGTGCGCTGGTGGCTTCAGCTGAGGGCATGGCCGATTTGGCCGAAATTATTCGCCAGTCACCGGCTTATTTAGAGGTGGGGGGATGGTTGATGTTAGAGCACGGTTGGCAGCAAGCCAGCGCAGTACAAAAACTGCTTAACAATAGCGGATTTAGTGCTGTAATGACGTATAAAGATTATGGTAATAATGATCGCGTGACTTTGGGACAATGGGCACTTAGACAAGAAAATTCCCGTTCAGCATAAATTAAGGACTGAGAGACATGTGGGTTGACTACATCGCCATGAAATATTTGCATTTACTCACCGTGGTTATCAGTATTACGCTGTTTGTGTTACGTTTCTTCTGGAAATGTCGCGGTTCAGCTATGATGGATAAACGCTGGGTAAAAATAACGCCGCATATCAATGATACGCTGCTGTTTGTCAGCGGCATTGTATTGATTTTTATGACTGGATTTTATCCTTTCAGTCCGCAAGGAACCTGGCTGACTGAAAAGTTGTTTGGCGTTATTATCTATATCCTGCTTGGCTATGTTGCATTAGGTAAGCGAACTCGCAGCCAGAATCGTCGCTGGCTTGCCTTTATACTCGCATTGGGTTGCCTGTATTTAATTATAAAACTGGCAACAACTAAGTTACCACTGCTGATGGGATATCTATGAGTAGCATTGCTGATTTCGAATTTAACAACGCGTCCCTGTGTGATGGGGTGTTACTGGTTACCCAGGAGATTCGACAGAATTTTCCACTGGCTGATGTACGCAATCAACTGCACCAGCTCGTCGATGATGCCAGGGCTGCAATGCCCGACGGTCTCAATCAGGATCAGCAATTAGAAGTGCTTATCGATCTGTTTTACCGTAAGTGGAAGTTTGGTGGTGCAGGTGGTGTGTACCGCCTGTCAGATGCAATCTGGTTGGATAAAGTGCTGGATAAGCGGCAGGGGACTCCGGTATCACTCGGGGTGATTTTCTTGCATATCGCGCATCAACTGGACTTGCCATTGATGCCGGTTATTTTCCCAACCCAATTGATTCTTCGCGCGGATTGGCTAGATGAAGAAATGTGGCTGATTAACCCGTTGAACGGTGAAACACTGAACGAGCATATGCTGGAAGTGTGGATCAAGGGCAATCTGGGGTTGAGTGCTGAATTGGAAGATGAAGATTTGGAAGAAGCGGAAAACACCTTGATTGTGCGCAAAATGCTCGACACTTTAAAAGCCGCATTAATGGAAGAGAAACAGATGGAACTGGCCTTACGTGCCAGTGAAGCGGTGTTGGCTTTTGACCCCGATGACCCCTATGAAATCCGCGACCGTGGCCTGATTTACGCCCAACTGGATTGCAACCATATTGCTATCTCTGATTTAAGCTATTTTGTCGAACAGTGCCCGGAAGACCCCATCGCTGAAATGATAAAAATGCAGATCCACTCCATTGAGCAGCAACGAGTGACGTTGCACTGATACCCGTCATACTTCAAGCTGCATGTGCGTTGGCCGCCTTCCTGCAACTCGAATTATTTTGGGTATATTTATGGTAATCACCTTGTTGAGTAATAACTCACTGTAATTAATTTCGATTTATCCTTTATAAAGGTATTTGTATGAAACAGAAAGTGGTTAGCATTGGCGATATCGACGTAGCGAACGACCTGCCTTTCGTGCTTTTTGGTGGCATGAACGTGCTTGAATCTCGCGATCTGGCGATGCGCATCTGCGAGCATTATGTGACGGTCACCCAGAAACTGGGTATTCCTTACGTCTTTAAAGCCTCGTTCGACAAAGCCAACCGTTCTTCAATTCATTCTTACCGTGGTCCAGGCCTGGAAGAAGGGATGAAAATTTTTCAGGAATTGAAACAGACATTTGGCGTAAAAGTGATCACCGATGTGCACGAAATAAGCCAGTGCCAGCCTGTTGCCGAGGTCGTTGATGTTATCCAATTGCCCGCCTTCCTGGCGCGTCAAACTGATTTAGTTGAAGCCATGGCGAGTACTGGCGCGGTTATCAACGTGAAGAAGCCGCAGTTTGTTAGCCCAGGCCAAATGGGCAATATCGTTGAGAAATTCAAAGAAGCCGGTAATGATCAGGTTATTCTTTGCGATCGTGGTAGTAACTTCGGTTATGACAATCTGGTTGTTGATATGTTGGGTATCAATGTGATGGTACAAGCAACGGGCGGTCATCCGGTAATTTTCGACGTGACTCATGCATTACAATGTCGCGACCCGTTTGGCTCTGCATCAGGTGGTCGCCGTGCGCAAGTGGCTGAACTGGCCCGTGCAGGTATGGCTGTTGGCTTGGCTGGGCTATTTATTGAAGCTCACCCAGAGCCGAACAGTGCTAAATGTGACGGCCCATCAGCATTGCCATTAGACAAGTTGGAACCGTTCCTGGTGCAGATGAAAGCGATTGACGATTTGGTGAAAAACTTCCCGGAACTGGATACCAGCAAGTAATCCAATCTCCTGCGTCTTTGACGTTGTCTCGGGGAATAGACAAAAAGGCAGCTACTTATGCTGCCTGAGGTTAATGGCAAAGCTATTTGTTGCTCAGTGAGTGAAGGGTTGACCGCACCTAGGGGCGCTCCGACGGCTTACGCCGTTACGACCCCAACGGCACGTTTCCCCTTCATTTGACTTTGTCAGCAGTCTGAGGCAGCTATTTATGCTGCCTTTTTTGATCGTCATAGATAATGGTTATTTCGCGGGTAATGCCGCTAAAGCCTCAGGGAGTGAGCCGTAGAAGCTCAGCTTACCCTCAATAGGTTGCACCCGTGCTCTTGCCAGCGTTTTTAGCGGTTGGAAAGGAATATCCGTGATAATGAGCTGCTGATGCTCGCCCAAGGCCTCAGTGAAGCGCAGGAACGCATTCAGCCCTCCAGCATCAAGAACCGGCACCGCATCCCATTGCAGAATGATGGTTTCGTAATTCTCGCTACGACTGAGTAATTCATTAAATATCCTCTCTGCGGCGGCGAAGAACAGTGGGCCATTAACGCGCAACACCAACCGATGTTCATTCATTTCGACAGGAATCTCACTCAGGCGTGTCATGCGGGCAATGCGGCGCATAAACAGCAGTGAGGCCAATACAATACCTACTGTGATAGCAATCACCATGTCGAATAATACCGTCAGACTCATACACAACAGCATGACGATAATGTCGTCTTTCGGGCCTCGACGCAGTAAGTCGACCACTTTATGCGCCTCACTCATATTCCAGGCCACGATGAGCAGCAACGAAGCCATGGCGGCCAGCGGCAGATATGACAGCATCGGAGCCAGAACTAATAAAGCCAGTAGCACCAGTAGGGCATGGATAATAGCCGATACTGGCGAGGTTGCGCCTGCTCGGACGTTAGCCGCCGAGCGCGCAATGGCGGCTGTAGCGGTGATGCCACCAAAGAACGGTGCCACCATATTACCGAGACCCTGACCGACTAACTCACTGTTCGAGTGATGTTTTTGCCCAGTCATGCCATCAAGAACCACCGCGCATAATAACGACTCAATTGCCCCAAGCATTGCCATCGAAAAAGCCGCCGGGAATAGCGCCGAAAGTGTTGCCCAATTCAAAACGAATTCTTGCCCATTGACGGCGGGCAGATGCCAGGGTAAGACAAACTGCGGCAAAATAGGGGGGATACCCTGGCCTTGAGTGCCATCAGCCAATAAATAGCCAAATCGTGAGCCGATAGTGGCGACTTGAAGGTCAAATAACGATAAAACCGCCATAACAGCGGTACCTGCGACGACCGCTGGTAAGTGACCCGGTAATTTTAATTTTAACCGTGGCCAGAGAATTAATACCATCAGAGTAACAGTCGCAATTAACGTATCACTGAAGTTGATGGTTGGCAGCGCGTGGGCCAGCGCCGCCACCTTACCGACATAAGTTTCCGGCACCTCCGGCAGGCGCAGGCCGAAGAAGTCTTTGACTTGCATCGTCGCGATGGTGATACCAATGCCAGAGGTAAAACCCAGAGTAACTGACAGCGGGATATATTCAATTAAACGGCCTAATCTACCCAGCCCCATGCACAGTAAAAACACGCCAGAGAGCAATGTTGCGAGTAATAAACCGGCTAAACCAAATTGTTGTGATACAGGGTAAAGAATAACGACAAAGGCGGCGGTAGGGCCCGATACGCTGTAACGGGAACCACCGCTGACCGCAATAACAATCCCGGCAATTGCCGAGGTATATAAGCCGTACTGCGGCGGAACACCACTGGCTATTGCCAGTGCCATAGCCAGTGGAATAGCAATAATGCCGACAGTAACACCGGCAATTATATCTTTTATAAATCTTTGAAGTGTATAGGTTTCTCGCCAGCAAGCGTCAATTATCGCGCTGAACGGTCTAATGCCGTTAATTCCGTGCGTTTTCATCTAAGGTGCAAACCAAATAAAGAAAAGACAAAATAAATGGCGGGCCAATAAGGGTCCGTCTCGAGTAGCAGATAACCACGATACGCCAATTAGCAGCATGAGATCTAGATGTATATCAATCTCTGGCAGAAATAGAGATAACAGCCGGTTTTATAAAGTGGTTTAAATGAACGGATTCATGACCAGCAAGATAATTTTCTGTAAGGCTAAATTCAAACTGCCTATTATCGTGGGTAGGGCATGCTTTGAGCATCAAGTGTTAGAAACTGTGTAAAAAGCTTTAACAATAGAAGAATGCAGTTTGTCTGAAGGGATTTAACTGATTAGGAGATATCTTGTTACCCCAAGATAGGGGGAGACGGCATAATGAAATTATTCAGGAATAAAGCCTATCTCGCAGCTAAGATTTAGGTTAGAAACTATTAATCTCTACATAATATCTAAGGTTCCGATGAATCATTTAGGACTAGAACGTGACTTAATTTTAGAAAAACATCGGCTGCATGTGTGCGGTCAAAAATCAACACTGAGAATCCAAAGGACTGATGCTACGCCATGAGTGAATTAGATTCTTTGTCAACACTATACCGAGATGCGTGTGTAACCTATGCAACACTCTCTATCAGTTATTTTGCTTTAAGTAAAAACAG
Source organism: Yersinia sp. LJYL362 (assembly GCF_048323875.1). NCBI lineage: Bacteria > Pseudomonadati > Pseudomonadota > Gammaproteobacteria > Enterobacterales > Yersiniaceae > Yersinia > Yersinia sp. LJYL362. Next base: position 3,693 of record NZ_JBLWEX010000178.1, on the reverse strand, counting down.
CGCTTTTTCCTATAACGGAGAGGTCTGGAAACGTATTTTGTTCGGTCTGGTCTCGGGGCTGGTTTCTCTTTACCTCAATCAAGATCAGTGGATTATTTCTGGCTCGTTCTTCTATAGTTTTGAATTGATCCCGATTATTTTGGTCATGTTTTATGGTGGTTGGCTGAGTGGTTTGACAGCATTGTTGATAAACTTTGCTTTTACCGGCGGGATGACACTAGACAACATATTAATAACAATAGTGATTATTCCTCTTTTGTTCTCTAAAGTATGGGAAAAAAAGAGTAGTCGCATCTTTTATACCACTATTATCTTAATTGCCATCTATAGAATGCTTACCGCTGTTTTATTGGTTCCTAATACTCTCTTCTGGACGCAGATTGTGGTATATCAACTCATTTCTGCTCTTTGTTTAGCTATTTGTTATCACGCTCTGAATTTTAAAGAGCGCCATATTTATGCGTATTTTTCGATGAAAGATAGAGCAAACATCGACAAATTAACCCAGTTGAATAACCGGTCAAGTGTCGATTATCGCCTGAATAACATTAATCACAATCGTCAGGCATGTGGTCTACTTATTTTGGATCTCGATCATTTTAAATCGGTTAACGACACCTACGGTCATGACGGCGGGGATATCCTATTAACCGAGGTGGGGAAACTATTAAGGTCCACCATCAGAGATGAGGATTTTGTGGGGCGCTATGGTGGTGAGGAATTTATTATTATTACTCATAGCCATGACCCGCAAGCTATTAAAGTGGTGGCAGAGCGAATTCGTCAGCGTGTAGAGAGTTTAGATGTGGAATTGCCCGATGGCCGAAAAGTGAAGGTGACAATTTCAATTGGTGCATCTCTTTATTTACCGGGGATGTCGATGCTAAAAGCATTGAAAATGACAGACGAAGCCTTATATCAGGCGAAGAATCAGGGCCGGAATCAAGTCGTGTACAGCCGGTTAATGCCATTTTCTCCGCTGGGAGATCGTATGCCCAAAGACAGACGCAAACGCCCTTTGTAATCCATAACTCCGGTTTTGTACCTAAGAAAAAGGCCCTGACTTTCGTCAGAGCCTTTCGCTCGAATATGGCGGTGAGAGAGGGGTTCGAACCCTCGATACACTTACGCGTATACACACTTTCCAGGCGTGCTCCTTCAGCCACTCAGACACCTCACCGTTTCGTCACCGCGCTACGCACTGCAACGGGGCGGTACTATAGTGACAGGCATGCAGATGGTCAAGCAGTATTTATTTGTTACTTGTCATCTGGTTATTCCGCATGCAGATAGGATGAATCACAGACAAATAAGATGGGATTAACGCCACTCTTTCGCCTGATGTGGGGAATCAACCATCACGTAATCTGCGCCAAGATCTTTAGCTAATTGATAATCCTCGGCTGAATTTATGCCAATCAGTAAGACTTTTGCTTCTAAGCTTCTTTTGAAACAATCCATTGCCGACGGGCTCCACACCAATTGGGTGCGGGTAACGCCTTTACCTAAGGTAAACTTCTCTACAACTTTTACATCGCGTCTTAATTCAAAGGCATAATGTTTATTTTGGCTATTGAGGGATGAGTCACCCTTATTTTTAGCTATTATGCATTTATCAGCCATAACAGCATTAGCCAGAATTTTGCGGGTTTTATGGCGTGACTCGAATTTATTAAAATTATCTGGGAGCGCGTCGAGATATTTTTGTTCAGTAGAATAGAAAAAGAGTCGTTCCGGTGACAGGATATTTTCGCTCAATTCTATTATCGCATTTGCCATTATTTTCGGGTCTGCATCCGGGGATTTAATATCAATTATAAATCTCACATGAGGATATGATAAAAGGATTTGATGCAATGAAGGGATTTTTATGTCACGTCCACGATAAATATAATGTTCGTCTTGTTTAAAGTGATAGGCGGCATCTAATAATTGTAACTCCTCCAGCGAATGCCCAGAAACAGGGCCACTGCCGTCGGTTAACTCTGCTAAATCCATGGGACGATAGAGTACGGGAATACCATCTTTGCTGAGTTGAAGAGTCACCCAAATGATAGTGGCCTCATTTAATATCGATCTGCCGATGGCATGTCGGGTATTTTCAGGGAAGTCGGCAGTGCCTGCTCGATGAGCGACTATTATGGGGGAGGCCAGTGCAGTTTGCAGATATAATAGGAATAATAAAGAAATAAATGAGATTTTCATATTGTTATGCCCTTGTGGTTTATATTTCAGAATAGAAATACTCTTCACGTTGTAGCATGTGATGACCAACGGCCACCTAATCAATTTATGACAAACGTTATTTGTCATTGCAGGGTGACTTATCATTTTATTTTTATATGGACTTGAGGCGGTGATGAGGTTGGAATTGGCTCGGCGCTAAAGACTCAAGCAGCACATGATGACCGCCTGAAATGAAAAAAGCCCATGAGCATCATGGGCTTTTCACGTTAATATGGCGGTGAGGGAGGGGTTCGAACCCTCGATACGCTTACGCGTATACACACTTTCCAGGCGTGCTCCTTCAGCCACTCAGACACCTCACCGTGTTACTGCTAGTACCATCAGCCATGTTGTATGGGCCCGACCGGCGTAATGTAGGCAAAAGTGTGCCCAGCGTCAACCCTCTTATGTGCGCTTTGTTACTGTTTAGCTAAAGTTACAGCAGTTTGCTGATTTCATCGTCATTTCTTGCGAGTAGCACTTGCATCTGCGGGTTAATCGCGGAAGTCTATTCAGTACTTTCGCAAGGAGCTGGCAAATAATGAATATTATTTTTTATCACCCATTCTTTGAGGCAAAACAGTGGTTATCAGGGCTACAGTCGCGCTTACCCGGCGCGAATATCAGGCAATGGCGGCATGGCGACACCCAACCGGCAGATTATGCGCTGGTTTGGCAGCCGCCACAGGAGATGCTTGCCAGTCGTGTTGAACTAAAAGGGGTGTTTGCGTTGGGGGCGGGGGTGGACGCTATTTTGGATCAAGAGCGGCGTCACCCCGGAACGTTACCTGCGGGCGTGCCATTGGTGCGGCTGGAAGATACCGGTATGTCATTGCAGATGCAGGAATATGTCGTGGCAACCGTATTACGCTATTTCCGCCGTATGGATGAGTATCAACTGCAACAACAACAGAAGTTGTGGCAACCCCTCGAACCGCATCAACACGATAAATTCACCATAGGCATTCTTGGCGCGGGCGTATTAGGGAAAAGTGTCGCCCACAAACTGGTCGAGTTTGGTTTTACAGTCCGGTGTTGGAGCCGCACACCAAAACAAATTGATGGAGTGACCAGTTATGCCGGACAAGAAAAGTTACCCGCTTTCATTCAAGGGACACAATTGCTGATTAATCTCTTGCCCAATACCCCACAGACGGCCGGTATCCTTAATCAGTCACTCTTTTCACAACTGAATGCCAATGCCTATATCATCAATATTGCTCGGGGAGCGCACTTATTGGAGCGGGATTTGCTGGCAGCAATGAATGCCGGGCAAGTCGCGGCGGCGACATTAGATGTGTTCGCTGAAGAACCGCTGCCGTCAATGCATCCTTTCTGGAGCCATCCCCGAGTCACCATTACGCCACATATTGCTGCGGTTACCTTGCCAGAGGTAGCAATGGATCAGGTGGTTGCCAATATTCAGGCAATGGAAGCAGGAAGGGAACCTGTTGGGTTGGTTGATGT
>NZ_JBLWEX010000177.1:0-13619 GCF_048323875.1 Yersinia sp. LJYL362 | reverse complement strand
TCAGATCAGTAATCACGGGCGACTATTCATACTGATTGCAATATACATACGGGTATTTAAAGCCAAAACAGTATTATGAACCGGCTTTCAATCAAATGAGACAGGTATTTTCACAAACTCAGGTCAGTGGTGCCATGATCTAGACCTTTGTAGTGCATTCTTATCTGTGCTCACTGTTTTCCATTTTCCCAGAGCGTACGCGATGCAGTGGCGAAAGGTTCACTCCACGGGCAACAAAACCGTGCAACCACTCCGGGGCAATACTTAACACCTGCCGTGCCGATGACTCCGTGTCAAATTCTGCAAAGACACAAGCTCCGGTTCCGGTCAGGCGTGACGGGGCATATTCTAACAGCCATGAAAGAGCCTGTTCAACCTCGCGAAAACGTTTTCTTGCGATTGGTTCGCAATCATTTGCGTACGGAGCGCTTAAAAGCGCCGCCAGTGGGCGAATTGGCGTATTTCTTTTTAATTCAGGATCGGAAAAAATAATCGGTGTTGGGATGTTTACTCCGGGGTGAACCACCAAATACCACTTCTCTATAGGTTCTGCGGGGTGCAACTTTTCACCAATTCCCTCGGCAAAGGCTGCATGACCGCGAACAAATACCGGTACATCGGCCCCCAATGTGAGTCCAAGAGCGGCTAATTCTTCATCAGATAGACCACAGTGCCACAGGGTATTGAGTGCGACTAGCACCGTTGCCGCATTGGACGAACCGCCCCCCAAACCGCCACCCATTGGCAAGCGTTTATCGATGCTAATATCCGCCCCCCGAGGTACTTTTGCTGAGCTGGGATGTTGTTGCAGCAATCGTGCCGCGCGGATTATCAGATTTTGTTCGTTTTCCACCCCGATAATGGGGGTTAATAGCCGAATCTGATCGTCATCGCGGGGTACAATCGTCAGTTCGTCGCCATAATCGAGAAACTGGAACAGCGTCTGTAATAGGTGATAGCCATCAGCGCGTTGCCCGGTGATATAGAGAAACAAATTCAATTTAGCGGGTGACGGCCAGACGTATTGATTGGTATTCGCCATACTATTTGACCGTCCAGTTATCCATCTTCAGCTTGATACGCTGACCACCCTGACTGAGCTCCATGCGGCTAGGCAATGCCGGTGTGACCTGAGTATTGTATTCTTGATAATCAACCACCCAGGTTACGCCATCTTGTTGGTAAGTCAGCTGTTTCAGGCGATATTTGTCGTCGAGAGTAAAATCAGTGGTATCACCTGGCAAGCCCAGAATCCATTGGCGCAAACTTTCCAACGGAATCGACATCCCGGTTAATTTTTGAATCATTTCTTGTGGATCATTACTGACATAGCGTTTGCCTTGATTGTCAGTCAATTGGGTCACTCCGGGTTGTACGACCAATTCTAATTCGGTGCTCCCCAACGGATTGGTCAGCAACAGGCGATAGCGCTCAGGGGCAGTTTGTTGCCAGAAGAAACGTGCATAAACTTTTTGTTTTTCTGAGAGATAAGCAAAGGCACCGCGGGTTTGAAACTGGCTCAACTGCTGCAACTGTTGCTCATGCTGACGCCATTGTGGCGATGTTGGGCTGGTCGCAGGGCCGGATGGTGGTGTGGTGCTACAGGCGGCTAATAGCAAAGTAGCTAATGGAAGTAGGCGATAAAAACTGATTTTGCGCTGAGGCATATGGGTATAAATCCTATCGGTCGCAGGGTTTTTCACTGGCGCACGTTTTATAAAGCAACAATATGATAAAGCAAATTCGATTGATGTGTTTGAATAATGGGCATCATTGTTGCTCACGCTAGCGATCTAAGGGCTGAGCGTCAATATCTTGTTCTATGTTGTACATCATATAATCAATTATTGAACATAATTTGGGATAATACTTAGGATGATGCACTGCGACTTTTATTGATCCCGCGCATCAAGTAGAATGCGGTTCAGACGAGAATCCATACTAACATCAGTATTACTCGAAGCCGTTCTCATGACTCTGCTTGCATTAGGCATTAACCACAAAACCGCTCCTGTATCGTTACGTGAACGGGTGACATTTTCACCTGAATCGATCGATCAGGCACTTGCTAGCTTGCTCCAACAGCCGTTGGTGCAGGGCGGTGTCGTGTTGTCTACGTGTAACCGAACTGAGTTATACCTCAGCGTAGAACAGCAAGAAAACCTGCACGAACAACTGATTGCCTGGCTGTGTAACTACCATAAACTCAGCCCGGATGAAGTGAAAAAAAGCCTCTATTGGCATCATGGCAATGACGCTGTCAGCCATCTGATGCGAGTTGCCAGCGGGCTGGACTCCCTGGTGTTGGGCGAGCCGCAAATTTTGGGACAGGTGAAAAAAGCCTTTGCAGAGTCGCAACGCGAGCAATCGCTCTCTGGCGAATTGGAGCGTTTATTCCAAAAAACATTTTCGGTCGCCAAACGGGTTCGCACAGAAACTGAAATTGGTGCCAGCGCAGTTTCGGTGGCCTTTGCCGCCTGTACATTGGCACGGCAAATCTTTGAGTCACTGTCAGAGCTGAATGTATTGTTGGTTGGCGCGGGGGAAACCATTGAGCTGGTGGCTCGGCATCTGAGAGAGCATCAAGTCAAGCATATGATTATTGCTAACCGGACCCGCGAGCGCGCTCAAGCGCTGGCGACAGAGGTCGGAGCAGAGGTGATTACATTGCCAGAGATTGATGCGCGTTTAGCCGATGCCGATATTATTATCAGTTCGACCGCCAGCCCGCTGCCCATTATTGGTAAAGGGATGGTGGAGCGCGCGCTGAAAAGCCGCCGCAATCAACCTATGTTGTTTGTTGATATCGCGGTGCCGCGTGATATTGAGCCGGAAGTCGGTAAACTGTCGAATGCCTATTTATACAGCGTTGATGATTTACAGGCGATTATTCAGCACAATATGGCGCAACGTCAGGCTGCCGCAGTTCAGGCCGAGTCGATAGTACAGCAAGAAAGCATGAATTTTATGACCTGGTTACGCGCTCAGGGGGCGGTCGAAACCATTCGTGATTATCGCTCTCAGGCTGAACAAGTTCGTAGTGAGATGACGGCAAAAGCGTTAGCCGCCATTGAGCAGGGTGCCAATGTTGAACAGGTGGTAAATGAACTGGCCCATAAGCTAACCAACCGCCTGATCCATGCTCCCACCAAATCCCTCCAGCAAGCAGCCAGTGATGGCGATATGGAGCGGTTGCAATTATTACGCGACAGCCTTGGGCTGGATCAGCATTAGTTTCCTCTAATTACAGGGTTTAAAACCACGGATGAAGTCTTCTATTGTTGCCAAATTGGAAGCGTTACAAGAGCGCCACGAAGAAGTATTAGCGCACCTTGGCGATGCCAATGTTATTGCCGACCAAGACCGTTTCCGCGCGTTATCACGTGAATATGCGCAACTGACGGATGTTACTCGCTGTTTCAAAGAATGGCGCAGTGTACAAGATGATATCGAAGCAGCAGAAATGATGCTCGACGATCCCGAAATGCGCGAAATGGCGCAGGACGAACTGAAAGAAGCTAAAGCTCGCAGTGAAGAGCTGGAACAACAACTGCAAGTTCTGTTGCTACCAAAAGACCCTGATGATGAGCGTGATTGCTTCCTGGAAATCCGCGCCGGAACCGGTGGTGACGAAGCGGCTATTTTTGCCGGTGACATGTTCCGGATGTATAGCCGCTACGCTGAATCCCGTCGCTGGAAAGTGGAAATCATGAGCGCCAGTGAAGGTGAACATGGCGGTTATAAAGAAGTGATTGCCAAGGTATCCGGTGATGGTGTCTTTGGGCAGTTAAAATTTGAGTCGGGTGGCCACCGTGTTCAGCGTGTGCCAGAAACCGAATCGCAAGGCCGAATCCATACATCGGCTTGTACTGTGGCGGTGATGCCGGCTATTCCCGAAGCTGAAATGCCGGAAATCAATGCGGGTGACTTGCGCATCGATACCTTCCGCTCTTCAGGTGCGGGTGGTCAGCACGTTAACACCACGGATTCAGCCATTCGTATTACCCATATTCCCACCGGAATTGTAGTGGAATGTCAGGATGAGCGCTCGCAACATAAGAACAAAGCCAAGGCGATGTCAGTGTTGGGCGCACGTATTCGTGCCGCAGAGATGCAAAAACGGCAGCAAGCCGAGGCCTCTGAACGCCGTAACTTATTAGGCTCTGGCGACCGTTCTGACCGCAATCGTACCTATAACTTCCCGCAAGGGCGTGTGACAGACCATCGTATCAACCTGACACTTTACCGTCTGGATGAGGTGATGGAAGGTAAACTGGATATGCTTATCCAGCCGATTGTGCAGGAATATCAAGCTGATCAGCTCTCTGCGTTGTCTGAGCAAGATTAATGGATTATCAGCAGTGGCTGTCGCAAGCGGCAGCCCGTTTTAACCAAAGTGACAGCCCAAAGCGCGACGCCGAAATTCTCCTGAGTTTCGTTACAGGGCGCGCCCGCACCTATTTATTGGCCTTTGGTGAAACCCAACTTACCGCCGAGCAATTGGCGGTGTTAGAGCCATTGGCCGCGCGGCGTGAACAAGGTGAGCCGATTGCCTATCTGGTGGGGGAGCGCGAGTTTTGGTCGCTGCCGTTGAGTGTTTCCTCCGCCACATTAATTCCTCGCCCGGACACCGAATGCTTAGTTGAGCAAGCGTTGGCGCATTTGCCTGCCACTCCATGCCGTATTCTGGATTTAGGAACTGGTACTGGTGCCATTGCTTTGGCATTAGCCAGCGAGCGCCCAGATTGCGCGGTGATGGGGGTTGATATTAAAGCTGATGCTGTTGCTCTGGCCTGCCATAATGCCAAAAAACTCGCGATAAATAATGTGGATTTCCTGCAAAGTAGCTGGTTTGACTCGGTGAGCGGGCGATTTACGCTGATTGTGAGCAACCCTCCTTATATCGATGCCAATGACCCCCATCTTAATGAAGGTGATGTGCGCTATGAACCACATAGTGCGCTGGTGGCTGAGGCTGAGGGGATAGCTGATTTGACTGAGATTATTCGCCAGTCTCCGGCTTATTTAGAGGTGGGGGGATGGTTGATGTTGGAGCATGGTTGGCAACAAGCCACAGCGGTACAGAAGCTGCTCCACAATAGCGGATTTAGTGCTGTAATGACGTATAAAGATTATGGTAATAATGATCGTGTGACTTTGGGTCAATGGGTACTTAAACAAGAAAATTCCCGTTCAGCATAAATTAAGGACTGAGAGACATGTGGGTTGACTACATCGCCATGAAGTATTTGCATTTACTCACAGTGGTTATCAGTATTACGCTGTTTGTGTTACGTTTCTTCTGGAAATGTCGCGGTTCAGCTATGATGGATAGACGCTGGGTAAAAATAACGCCGCATATCAATGATACGCTGCTGTTTGTCAGCGGCATTGTATTGATTTTTATGACTGGATTTTATCCTTTCAGTCCGCAAGGAACCTGGCTGACTGAAAAGTTGTTTGGCGTTATTATCTATATCCTGCTTGGCTATGTTGCATTAGGTAAGCGAACTCGCAGCCAGAATCGTCGCTGGCTTGCCTTTATACTCGCATTGGGTTGCCTGTATTTAATTATAAAACTGGCAACAACTAAGTTACCACTGCTGATGGGATATCTATGAGTAGCATTGCTGATTTCGAATTTAACAACGCGTCCCTGTGTGATGGGGTGTTACTGGTTACCCAGGAGATTCGACAGAATTTTCCACTGGCTGATGTACGCAATCAACTACAACAGCTCGTCGATGATGCCAGGGCTGCAATGCCCGACGGTCTCAATCAGGATCAGCAATTAGAAGTGCTTATCGATCTGTTTTATCGTAAGTGGAAGTTTGGTGGTGCGGGCGGTGTTTACCGCCTGTCAGATGCTATCTGGTTGGATAAAGTACTGGATAAGCGGCAGGGGACTCCGGTATCACTAGGGGTGATATTTTTGCATATCGCGCATCAACTGGACTTGCCATTGATGCCCGTTATTTTTCCAACCCAATTGATTCTTCGCGCGGATTGGCTAGACGAAGAAATGTGGCTGATTAACCCGTTGAACGGTGAAACACTGAACGAGCATATGCTCGAAGTGTGGATCAAGGGCAATCTGGGCTTGAGTGCCGAATTGGAAGATGAAGATTTGGAAGAAGCGGAAAACACCTTGATTGTGCGCAAAATGCTCGACACTTTAAAAGCCGCATTAATGGAAGAGAAGCAGATGGAACTGGCCTTACGTGCCAGTGAAGCGGTGTTGGCTTTTGACCCCGATGACCCGTATGAAATCCGCGACCGTGGCCTGATTTATGCTCAACTGGATTGCAACCATATTGCTATCTCTGATTTAAGCTATTTTGTCGAACAGTGCCCGGAAGACCCTATCGCTGAAATGATAAAAATGCAGATCCACTCTATTGAGCAACAACGAGTGACGTTGCACTGATACCCGTCATACTTCAAGCTGCATGTGCGTTGGCCGCCTTCCTGCAACTCGAATTATTTTGGGTATATTTATGGTAATCACCTTGTTGAGTAATAACTCACTGTAATTAATTTCGATTTATCCTTTATAAAGGTATTTGTATGAAACAGAAAGTGGTTAGCATTGGCGATATCAAGGTAGCGAATGACCTGCCTTTCGTGCTGTTTGGCGGCATGAACGTGCTTGAGTCTCGCGATCTGGCGATGCGCATCTGCGAGCATTATGTGACTGTCACCCAGAAACTGGGTATTCCTTACGTCTTTAAAGCCTCGTTCGACAAAGCCAACCGTTCTTCAATTCACTCTTACCGTGGTCCTGGCCTGGAAGAAGGGATGAAAATTTTCCAGGAACTGAAACAGCAATTTGGCGTAAAAGTGATCACTGATGTTCACGAAATAAGTCAGTGCCAGCCGGTTGCAGAGGTGGTGGATGTTATCCAATTGCCCGCATTCCTGGCGCGTCAAACTGATTTAGTTGAAGCGATGGCACGGACTGGTGCAGTTATCAACGTGAAGAAGCCTCAGTTTGTTAGCCCAGGCCAAATGGGCAATATCGTTGAGAAATTCAAAGAAGCCGGTAATGATCAGGTTATTCTTTGCGATCGTGGTAGTAACTTTGGTTATGACAATCTGGTTGTTGATATGTTAGGTATCAATGTGATGGTACAAGCGACGGGCGGTCATCCGGTCATTTTCGACGTGACTCATGCATTACAATGTCGCGACCCGTTTGGCTCAGCATCAGGCGGCCGCCGTGCTCAAGTGGCTGAGTTGGCTCGTGCGGGTATGGCTGTTGGTTTGGCTGGGCTATTTATTGAAGCTCACCCAGAGCCGAACAGCGCTAAATGTGATGGCCCATCGGCGTTGCCATTAGACAAGCTGGAGCCGTTCTTGGTGCAGATGAAAGCGATTGATGATTTGGTGAAAAGTTTCCCAGAACTTGATACCAGCAAGTAATCCAATCTATCACCTGCTTCCTTGACGTTGTTGCGGAGAATAGACCAAAAGGCAGTGTAGGTCATCTACACTGCCTTTTTTGATCGCGGAAAAGGTTATTTTGTCGCTAAGGCCGTTAAAGCCTCAGGGAGTGAGCCGTAGAAGCTCAACTTACCCTCAATAGGTTGCACCCGCGCTCTTGCCAGCGTTTTCAGCGGTTGGAAAGGAATATCGGTGATAATGAGTTGCTGATGTTCGCCTAAGGCCTCAGTGAAGCGTAGAAACGCATTCAGCCCTCCTGCATCCAGAACCGGTACCGCGTCCCATTGCAGAATGATGGTATCGTAATTTTCGCTACGGCTGAGTAATTCGTTAAATATCCTCTCTGCGGCGGCGAAGAACAGTGGCCCATTAACGCGCAACACTAGCCGATGTTCATTCATTTCAGTAGGAATTTCACTTAGACGGGTCATGCGGGCAATACGGCGCATAAACAGCAGTGAGGCCAATACAATACCTACCGTGATAGCAATCACCATATCGAATAATACTGTCAGACTCATGCACAACAGCATGACGATAATGTCATCTTTAGGGCCACGGCGCAGTAAATCGACCACTTTATGCGCCTCACTCATATTCCAGGCCACGATGAGCAGCAACGAGGCCATGGCGGCCAGCGGCAGGTATGACAACATAGGTGCCAAAACCAATAAAGCCAGTAACACCAGCAGGGCATGGATAATTGCTGATACCGGTGAGGTTGCGCCTGCACGGACGTTAGCTGCTGAACGTGCAATAGCCGCAGTGGCGGTGATACCACCGAAGAACGGTGCCACCATATTACCGAGTCCCTGACCGACTAACTCACTGTTTGAGTGATGTTTTTGCCCAGTCATGCCATCAAGAACCACTGCGCATAATAACGACTCAATCGCCCCGAGCATCGCCATCGAAAAGGCTGCTGGCAGCAGTGCCGAAAGTGTTGCCCAATTTAAAACAAATTCTTGCCCATTGGCGGCTGGGAGATGCCAGGGTAAGACAAATTGCGGCAAAATAGGGGGGATACCGTGGCCTTGTGTGCCATCAGTCAATAAATAGCCAAAACGTGAGCCGATAGTAGCAACTTGATGATCAAATAACGATAAAACCGCCATAACAGCGGTACCGGCGACGAGTGCAGGTAAGTGACCCGGTAACTTTAATTTTAATCGTGGCCAGAGAATTAATACCATCAGAGTGACAGTTGCAATTAACGTATCACTGAAGTTGATGGTTGGCAGTGCCTGGGCAAGTGCTGCTACTTTGCCCACATAAGTTTCCGGCACCTCCGGCAAGTGTAGACCGAAGAAATCTTTCACTTGCATGGTGGCGATGGTGATACCAATTCCCGAAGTAAAGCCAAGCGTGACTGATAGCGGAATATATTCAATTAATCGGCCTAATCTGCCTAGCCCCATGCACAATAAAAACACGCCAGAAAGCAATGTCGCCAGTAATAAACCGGCCAGACCAAATTGTTGTGATACCGGATAAAGAATAACCACAAAGGCCGCGGTAGGGCCAGATACGCTATAACGGGAGCCGCCGCTGACCGCAATAACAATCCCGGCAATTGCCGAGGTATATAAGCCGTACTGTGGGGGAACACCACTGGCAATTGCCAGTGCCATAGCCAGTGGGATAGCAATAATGCCGACAGTAATACCGGCAATTATATCTTTTATAAAGCGTTGAAGTGTATAGGTTTCTCGCCAGCAAGCGTCAATAATCGCGCTGAACGGCCTAATGCCGTTAATTCCGTGCGTTTTCATCTAAGGTGCAAACCAAATAAAGAAAAGACAAAATAAATGGCGGGCCAATAAGGGTCCGTCTCGAGTAGCAGATAACCACGATACGCCAATTCATAGCATGAGATCTAGATGTATATCAATCTCTGGTAAAAATAGAGATAACAGCTGGTTTTATAAAGTGGTTTAAATGAACGGATTCATGACCGGCAAGACAATTTTCTGTAAGGCGAAATTCAAACTGCCTATTATCGCGAGTAGGGCATGCTTTGAGCATCAAGTGTTAGAAACTGAGTAAAAAGTATTAATAATAGAAGAATGCAGTTTGTTTGAAGGGGTTTAAATGATTAGGAGATATCCTGTTACTCCAGGATAGGCGGAGGCCGCATAATGAAATTATTCAGGAATAAAGCCTATCTCACAGCTAAGATTTAGGTTAGAAACTATCAATCTCTGCATAATATCTAAGGTTCCGATGAATAATTTAGGGCAAGAACGTGACTTGATTTTAGAAAAAAATCGGCTGCAGGTGTGCGGCCAAAAATCAACACTGAGAATTCAAAGGACTGATGCTACGCCATGAGTGAATTAGATTCTTTGTCGACGCTATACCGAGATGCCTGTGTCACTTATGCAACTCTCTCTATTGGTTATTTTGCCTTAAGTAAGAACAGCCCTTTCTCCTATAATGGAGAGGTTTGGAAGCGTATTGTATTTGGACTAATATCGGGGCTGGTATCACTTTACCTCAATCAAGATCAGTGGGTTATTTCTGGGGCGTATTTCTACAGTTTCGAGCTGATCCCGATTATTTTGGTCACGTTTTATGGCGGTTGGCTAAGTGGTTTAACTGCATTGGTGATAAATTTCACTTTCACCGGTTGGGTGACATTAGACAACGTATTAATAACAATAGTGATTATTCCTCTTTTGTTTTCCAAAGTATGGGAGAAAAAGAGTAGTCGTATCTTTTATACCACTATTATCTTAATTGCCATCTATCGAATGCTTACCGCTGTTTTATTGGTTCCTAATACTCTCTTCTGGACGCAGATTGTGGTATATCAACTCATTTCTGCACTTTGTTTAGCTATTTGTTATCACGCTCTTAATTTTAAAGAGCGCCATATTTATGCGTATTTCGCGATGAAAAATCGAGCAAACATCGACAAATTAACCCAGTTGAATAACCGGTCAAGTGTCGATTATCGCCTGAGTAGTATTCATCACAATCGCCAGGCATGTGGTTTACTTATTTTGGATCTCGACCACTTTAAGTCCGTTAATGATACCTATGGCCATGATGGTGGTGACATCCTATTAACCGAAGTTGGGAAATTGTTGATGACAGCCGTCAGGGATGAAGATTTTGTGGGTCGCTACGGTGGTGAGGAATTTATTATTATTACTCATAGCCATGATCCACAAGCTATTAAAGCGGTTGCAGAGCGTATTCGGATGCGTGTAGAGAGTTTAGATGTGCAATTGCCTGATGGACGGAAAGTTAAGGCGACAATTTCAATTGGGGCCTCTCTTTATTTACCGGGGATGTCGATGTTAAAGGCATTGAAAATGACGGATGAAGCACTGTATCAGGCGAAAAATCAAGGTCGTAATCAGGTGGTTTATAGCCGATTAATGCCTTTTTCTCCGCTGGGTGACCGCATGGTTAAAGACAAACGCCGACGCTCTTTATAATGAATATACCCGTCATACTTCAAGCTGTATGTGCGTTGGCTGCTCTCGCTCACCCGAATCACTTACTTGAGTAAGCTCATCGGGATTTACTCAATTGCTGCCTTCCCGCAACTCGAATTATTTTGGGTATAGACTCCGAATTTAGTGCCAAAGAAAAAGGCCCTGACTTTCGTCAGAGCCTTTCGCTCGAATATGGCGGTGAGAGAGGGGTTCGAACCCTCGATACACTTACGCGTATACACACTTTCCAGGCGTGCTCCTTCAGCCACTCAGACACCTCACCGTTTCGTTACGGCGCTATGCACTGCAACGGGGCGGTACTATAGTGACCGGCAAGCAGATGGTCAAGCAGTATTTATTTGTTGTTTGTCATCTGGTTATTCCGCGCGCAGATAGACTGATTCACAAACAAATAAGATGAGTTTAACGCCACTTTTGTGCCTGACTTGGGGAATCAACCATCACGTAATCTGCGCCAAGATCTTTAGCTAATTGATAATCCTCGGCTGAGTTTATGCCAATCAGCAAGATTTTTGCCTCTTCGCTTCTTCTGAAACAGTCCATTGCTGACTGATTCCAAACCAATTGGGCACGGGTCGTCCCTTTACCCAGGGTAAACTTCTCCACGACTTTTACATCGCGTCTTAATTCAAAAGCATAATATTTGTTTTGGCTATTGGGGAATGAATTGCTCCTATTCTTGGCAATTACGCATTTATCAGCCATAACGGCGTTAGCCAGAATTTTACGGGTTTTATTACGTGATTCGAATTTATTAAAATGTTCAGGGAGTGCATCGAGATATTTTTGTTCAGTAGAATAGAAAACCAGTCGGTCGGGAGATAGAATATTATTTCTTAATTCTATTATAGCGTTAGCCATTACTTCTGGATCAGCATCAGGGGATTTAATATCAATAATAAATTTCACCTGAGGATATGATAAAAGGATCTGATGTAATGAAGGGATCTTTACGCTACGTCCACGATAAATATAATCTTCATCCTGTTGAAAGTGATAGGCTGCGTCGAGTAATTGTAACTCTGCCAACGAGTGCTCAGAAACAGGGCCACCACCGTCAGTTAGTTCATTTAAATTCTTCGGTCGATAAAGTACGGGAATTCCGTCTTTACTGAGTTGAACCGTAACCCAAATGATATTTGCCTCATTTAATAACGATCTGTCAATGGCATGTCGGGTATTTTCAGGAAAGTCGGCAGTGCCTGCTCGATGAGCGACTATAAGAGGGGAAGAAAATGAAGGTTGTAGATAAAATAGAAATAAGAAATAAATAAAAGAAAGTTTCATATATTTATACCCTTGTGGTTTATATTTCAAAATAGAAATACTTCTCACGTTGTAGCATGGGATGCCACAGGGCTACATAATCAATTAATGACAAAGGTTATGCATAGTTGCTGGTATGCCACGAAAATTATTATCAACAGCCTGAAATGAAAAAAGCCCATGAATCTCATGGGCTTTTCACTTTAATATGGCGGTGAGGGAGGGGTTCGAACCCTCGATACGCTTACACGTATACACACTTTCCAGGCGTGCTCCTTCAGCCACTCAGACACCTCACCGTGTTACTGCTAGTACTATCAGCCGCGTTCAATGGGGCCGACCGGCGTAATGTAGGCAAAAGTGTGCTCAGCGTCAACCCTCTTATGTGCGCTTTGTAGTTGTTTAGCTAAAGTTACAGCAATTTGCTGATTTCATCGTCATTTCTTGCGAGTAGCGCTTGCATCTGCCAGCTCCTTGCGAAAGTCTATTCAATACTTTCGCAAGGAGCTGGCAAATAATGAATATTATTTTTTATCACCCATTCTTTGAGGCAAAACAGTGGTTATCAGGGCTACAGTCGCGCTTACCCACCGCGAATATCAGGCAATGGCGGCGTGGTGACACCCAACCGGCAGATTATGCACTGGTTTGGCAGCCACCTCAGGAGATGCTCGCCAGTCGTGTTGAACTAAAAGGGGTGTTTGCGTTGGGGGCAGGGGTGGACGCTATATTGGATCAAGAGCGGCGTCATCCTGGAACATTACCTGCGGGTGTGCCATTGGTGCGATTGGAAGATACCGGGATGTCTTTGCAGATGCAGGAATATGTCGTGGCAACCGTATTACGCTATTTCCGTCGTATGGATGAGTATCAGTTGCAACAACAACAGAAGTTGTGGCAACCCCTCGAACCGCATCAACACGATAAATTCACCATAGGCATTCTCGGCGCGGGCGTATTAGGGAAAAGTGTTGCCCACAAGCTGGCCGAGTTTGGCTTTACTGTCCGTTGTTGGAGCCGTACGCCAAAACACATTGATGGAGTGACCAGTTTCGCTGGTCAAGAAAAGTTACCCGCTTTCATTCAGGGGACACAATTGCTGATTAATCTGTTGCCCAATACCCCACAGACAGCCGGTATCCTTAATCAGTCACTCTTTTCACAACTGAATGCCAATGCCTATATCATCAATATTGCACGGGGAGCGCACTTATTGGAGCGGGATTTACTGGCAGCAATGAATGCCGGGCAAGTCGCGGCGGCGACATTAGATGTGTTCGCTGAAGAACCGCTGCCGTCAATGCATCCATTCTGGTGCCATCCCCGAGTCACCATTACGCCACATATTGCTGCGGTTACCTTGCCAGAGGTAGCAATGGATCAGGTGGTTGCCAATATTCAGGCAATGGAAGCAGGAAGGGAACCTGTTGGGTTGGTTGATGT